>NZ_DFOZ01000015.1:0-7760 GCF_002377005.1 Limnobacter sp. UBA3528
ATGGGCCGGCACCGAGACTCGGCCAGCCCTTTTGCCGAGCGAGGTGAGTCAGGGTGAATATCAAAAAGGGAAATACAGGTTTTCTGGCGAGAGATCGGAGCCCAAGCCGAGTGGGCGATTAAAAAGCTCCGAGAGAGATCGGAACCCAAGCCGATGATCGGGCAGCTAACGAACGGCCGAGCAAGCTTAGATCAGCCCATTCTCCAACGCATAGCGCGTCAGTTCACCATTGGTTTTCATGCGCATTTTTTCAAGAATCCGCGCCCGGTACACGCTCACAGTCTTGGGGCTAAGTGACAGTTCATCCGCAATTTCACTCAGCTTCTTGCCCGCAGCAATCATGCGGATGGTTTGAAACTCACGGTCACTTAGTGAGGCATGCAGGGGTTTTTCGGAATCTTCAGTCAGGTGGCTCGCCAGCGATTCTGCCAGCTCAGGCGTAATGTATTTGCGACCCGCTGCAATCACCTGAATCGCATCTACCAGTTTTTCAGGGGCTGTATTTTTGGTCAGATACCCCGACGCGCCAGCCTTCAGGCACCGCACCGCGTATTGATCTTCCGGATGCATCGACAACATCAGGATTTTCAGGGCCGGGTATTTGTCTTTCAGAATCTTGACAATGTCCACCCCGTTTTTGCCAGGCATTGATATGTCCAGAATCGCCAGGTCAACTGTGTGGGAAGTCATGGCCTTCATGATTTCCGAATATTCGCCCGCCTGGGCCACCACCTGTACAAATCCTGTGTCGTCCAGCAACTGCTTCAAGCTTCCCCGAAGCAATGCATGGTCATCTGCCAGCAGCACCTTAATCATTTCCCGCCTCACCTGTCTGAATGCTTCTTGGTATGGAAACCATGACCGTTGTCCCGGATCCCAAGGATCCGCTGACATCGACCCACCCCTCGAAGGCTGCAACCCGTTCTTGCATGCCACGAAGGCCGAACGATGTTTCTTTTAATTTGTCAGTATTCTCGATTCCGCGACCGTTGTCACGAATCTCCAGTGTTAATTCACTTTCTGTTACAAACAGTTCCACGTCAACCCGTGTGGCCTGTGCATGTTTCACAATGTTGGTCAGGGCCTCCTGCAAAATCCTGAACAAAGCCGTGCTTTGCTCGCTGTCCAGGTCCAGCTCTTCAACATTGCACTGAAAGGTGCCTTCAATCTGGGTGCGCTTCTGAAAGTCGTTCATCTGCCACTCCAGGGCAGGGATCAAGCCATAATCCAGAATTCCAGGGCGCAAATCTTTGGCAATCCGCTGACTGCTGGCCAGCAAATGTTCAATCAGCTCCAGCATGTCATCCAGCTTTTCCTGCACCGCAGAATCAGCGGGCATATTTTTGTTCAGCCAGGCCACATCCGCTTTCAGCTTGGTCAGCGATCCACCCATGTCATCGTGAATTTCACGGGCTATTGCCCCGCGTTCCTGTTCACGTCGTTTCTCAAACTCGGTGGTCACCAGGCGCAACTCGGTTTGTGCATTCAGCAAGCGTTCTTCGGCCTGTTTGCGATCCGAAATGTCGAGTAACACGCCGTCCCAAACAAACATGTTTCCACGTGGTTTGGCCACAGTGTTCATATACACCCAACGCGAATCACGTTTTCCGTAATTTTTGATTCGACCCTCCCAACTCACAGGCACACCTGGTTTGGGTGGATCCATCAGTAGCTCAAAAAGGGTTGCAGCATCGTCGGGTTCAAACTGCTCAAAGAAATAATGCGGATTCTCAAGAAACAGCCTGGGGGGCACACCAAACAGGCGTACCACGCCTTCGCTCACAAACGGCACAGTGGGTCGGGGCATTGACGGGCCCGACTGCATTTGAAAAATAATGCCTGGAATGTTCTCTGCAATGGCTGCAAATCGACGTTCAGATTCCCGCTGCGCAAGCTCGGCAGCAGCCAGGCTTCGACGTTCATTCGCGGCTCGCAGTGATCGTTCAATCGCAGGCACCAGGCGCGCCATTTTGTCTTTCATCAAATAATCGTCGGCACCAGCACGCATGGCCTCAACAGCCACATGTTCGCCAATGCTGCCTGACACAATGATGAAAGGAATATTCAGCCCCGAATCGCGCACCACGCGCAGGGCCTCCTCAGAACCGAAGCCGGGCAGGTTGTGATCAGAAATCACCACCTGCCACTCCTCGTGTTCCAGGCATTTTCGCAGGTCTTCGATGCGGTCTACCCGCGTTGCCGTGTACTTCAACCCGCCTTGTTTGAGCCGATAACACATCAGCTCAAAGTCCGAATCATTGTCCTCTACCACCAGTACTTTCAATCCACCATCTGAAAAATTACTGATGTCCAGCAATGAAGGGGGTAGTCCTCTGGATTCACTCATCGTCTGTTCGCTTGTTGTTGGTTTTTATTGTTGTGTGCAGGATCAAAGCGAGAGATAACGCCCTTTCAAGGTTTTAATCCTTGCATTATTTTATTCATCTTATCGGAACATATCAGGGTATAGAACTCATTCGCGTCGGGGCACCTCCCAAATTGTGTTAACCCCGCGACAAAGGCCCTGATGAACCGACCCCCCGTGAAATTTGAATTCTCCAAAGCGCAATATGCCAACGATGCCGTCGCCGGTGCCAAACAGGCCGCCGCAGCGGTCAATCGCAGCTTGCTGAGCGATGACAATGCCGACCGTGAGTTTGAATTCAATGACAAGGACTTCGCACGTGTGCGCGCGCTCATCCTGAAGATTGCAGGTATTTCACTGGCACCCAGCAAGCAAAGCATGGTGTACAGCCGATTGGCCCGCCGCTTGCGCGCCTGTAACCACAGCCGGTTTTCCACCTATCTGGATGCGCTTGAGTCCAACTCAAGCAACCCGGAATGGGAGCACTTCACCAATTCGCTGACCACCAACCTCACTTCTTTTTACCGTGAGGCACATCATTTCGACATTCTGAAAAAGCAGTTGCAATCACTCTCACGCAACGCGCGAATCGAATTGTGGTGCAGTGCAGCCTCCACTGGTGAAGAACCTTACACCATGGCCATTACTGCCATGGAAGCCTTCAACAGCATGAATCCGCCAGTGCGAATTCTGGCCACCGACATTGACACCAAAGTGCTGGATCACGCCAAACAAGGTGTGTACCGCATGGACCAGGTCGACAAGATTCCGGATGAAATACTGCGCAAGTATTTTCTGAAAGGCAAAGGTGACAGTGAGGGCTTGATTCGTGTACGCCCCGAGGTGCAAGCATTGTTGACATTCAGAAAGCTGAACCTGATGGACAATGTTTGGTCCCTGCGACCCGGCTTTGACGCCATCTTCTGTCGGAATGTCATGATCTATTTTGAGAAAGACGTGCAGCTACAGATTCTCAAGCGGTTTGCTCCCCTGATGAATCCAAACGGTCTGTTGTACGCAGGTCACTCCGAGAATTTCGCCATGGCGCGAGACTATTTCACCTTGCGTGGCAAAACCGTGTACACCGTCAACACCGACAAGGCCGCGAAAACCGGCGCCGGCGGTGAAGGCCAGCCACGTCAGGTTACCGCATGAGCGCTGGGCTGCTAACCTCTCCTGCTGCCTCACACTGTTCACCTTCGCTGGTGAAAAAAGTCATCATGCCTGGCGATTATTTCGTGTCATGGGCTCCTGCTGAAATTGCTACCTTGTTGGGCTCTTGTGTGTCTGCATGTGTGTGGGACAGCCATCGAAAAATCGGAGGACTGAATCATTTCATGTTGCCCGACTCGCCCTCCGAGGCACGCAGCCTTGGCGACAAAACCAAATCATTGCGATACGGTCTGTACGCCATGGAATGCCTGATCAATGACTTGTTGACCATGGGCGCAAAGCGAGAGCACCTCAGTGCCAAGGTATTTGGTGGCGCCAATATTACCGGTGCTTTGAACACACAGCATGTGGGCCGCCGAAACGCAGAGTTCGTGATCGACTTTCTGCAGAAAGACAAAATCAAAGTGGTGGCATCCGATTTGGGTGGTCCACACAGCCGCCGTATTCGTTTCAATACCCATACCAGCGCTGTGCGTGTTGAGCGAGTGGCCAGTGCCAACTCAGCCGCCTTGCAGCAGGAAAAGCGCTACAGCGAAAAGATCAACAAAGACCCCGTCAATGGCGACATTGTGTTTTTCTAAGGGCCAGTGAGATGAACAAAATCAAAGTGTTGGTGGTAGACGATTCGGCCTTGATCCGAAACCTGATGAGCAAGATCATCAATTCACAGCGCGACATGGAAACCGTGGCCACCGCCCCGGACCCATTTATCGCCAGGGATCAAATCAAGAAATTCAATCCCGATGTGATTACACTGGACATTGAAATGCCGAAAATGGATGGCATTGAGTTTCTGGAAAAGATCATGCGTTTGCGCCCGACGCCAGTGTTGATGGTTTCCACATTGACCGAGCGTGGAACCGATGTAACCTTTCGCGCCCTTGAACTTGGAGCAGTTGATTTCGTGACTAAACCCAAACTGGACATCAGCCAAGGCATGATCGACTATGCCAACGAAATTACCGACAAAATTCGTGCTGCGTACGCAGCCCGTTTTCGCCTGAACCGCCTGCCACCCAAACCAGCCGCGCAGCCCGCTGCAGCACAAATGGATCCGGTGACTGGAATGGTAGTGCCAGCAGAAGTGGCCAAGCCTGTGCCCATCAACAATGCGCTGGGCAATCGCTTCGCAGCCACGGAAAAGCTGGTGTTGATTGGTTCTTCCACCGGAGGCACTGAGGCCATACGAGTCATTCTCGAGCAACTGCCCAAAGACAGCCCCGCGATTTTGATTACCCAGCACATGCCCGCTGGTTTTACCAAAAGTTTTGCAGATCGCTTAAACCAGGTGTGCAACATCACAGTAAAAGAAGCAGTGCACGGTGAGCGCGTATTGCCAGGCCATGCCTACATTGCGCCTGGCGACAAACACCTGCTGTTGGGGCGCAGTGGCGCCAATTACATTTGTCAGCTGTCTGATTCCGAGCCAGTCAACCGTCATCGCCCTTCGGTGGAAGTGTTGTTCAAATCGGGGCAGGAAGTGTCGCCGCGCAATATCGTGGGCATCATGCTCACCGGCATGGGTAAAGACGGTGCTCAAGCCATGGCTGACATGAAAAAAGCCGGCTCCTACAACATTTGTCAGGACGAAGCCAGCTCTGTGGTGTTTGGCATGCCACGGGAAGCAATCGCCTTGGGCGCTGCCGACGAAGTGGTGCCACTGAACCTGATTGCCAAGCGCTTACTCGATTACCTCTCGAAAATTGGCGGACGCTCAGCCGTACGGATTTAACTCAGAGACGTTCGGCTTTCGCCAACCAGTTTTTCAGGCTGTCCAAGTCCATCGGGCGTGAAAACCAGTAGCCTTGCAGCCTGTCGCAGCCCATCTGAATCAGGCTTTCCCGCTGCTCCGCGGTCTCAATGCCTTCCGCATGCACAATCAGGCCAAGTGCATGCGCAAGGTCAATCACAGCTTTCACAATCATGTGGCTGTTCTTGTCCTCCAGCAAATCCATCACAAAGCTTTTGTCGATTTTCAGAACATCCACAGGCAGTTGGCGCAGGTAGTTCAGCGAGGCATAGCCGGTACCAAAATCATCCATCGCAATTTGCGAGCCCTGTGCTTTCAATTTGTTCAGCGCGTCCACCGTGCGTGTCATGTCATCAATCGCCGCAGATTCAGTGACTTCAAACTCAATCCATTTGGGGTCAAGCCCCGCATTTCGAATCGTTTGTTGGGCTTTGGCCGGAAACTCCGGATTCAGCAGCTGGCCTGCCGAGCAATTGACTGCGCACCACAGCATGTGCCCTTGCTGGTGCAGTTCCAGAACTTTCTTGCTGCTTGATTCAATCACCCAGTCACCCAAGGCATCAATCAAGCCTGAGTCCTCGGCAACACCGATAAATTCACTGGGCATGATTCGACCCAATTCCGGGTGGGTCCATCTCACCAGGGCCTCAAGACCACAAATACGACCTGTTTTAAGGTCTTCAATGGGTTGAAAATCCAGCACCAGCTCGTTGCTTTCAATGCCTTTGGCCAAGCCCAGTTCAATGGTTTTTCGGCGCTTGGCAAGGTCATGAATTTCCGGATCCAGAACATTCAGAAGTTCCAGTCCACGCGACTCAATTACATGGGCCACCGACTGCGCATGCGTCACCAACTCGGCTGCATGTTGACCATGCACACCGGGGCGCGCCAGCCCCAAGCGCATATTGGGGCGCACCGCAATGTTGTCGACTGTGAATACACGATTCAGGTTGGCTTCAAATTCGCACAGGGTGTCTGCAATCAAGATGCTGTCAGCACTCCAGTCCAGCTTGTTGGTTAACACCACCAGCACATTGTCAGACCAACGGCAAAGAATGTCCTGCTTGAACGTGTCCCGAATTCGCTCCACAATTTTTTCCAGCATATTGCGTCGAATGCGTGGGTCCACTTCCGGGCGTCGCGCCTGGTTTCTCGACACATTTACGCTCAACAGGCACAGATCGTTGTCATCGCCAGAATTCGTGCTCAACCCCGATAAAGTTTTTACCAAACCTTGGCGGTTCAAAAACCCGGTGCCTGCATCAAAATACACAGCACGCCTGTGGGCCTGCTCAAGCAGCAGTTTTTCACGGCGAAGCCTGTGGGTGTGTATCTCCCGGCGTACGGCAGGAATCAGCCGCTCGGGTTTGGACTTCTCGACATAATCCCGCACACCCTCGTGCATGGCTTGCACGCCCAAGGCATCGTTGGCCAATCCCGAGAGCAGGATCATCGGCGTGTCGGGTCGCAAGGTCTGAACCATTTCAATGGCTCTCTCGTGCGTCAGTTGCGGCATGGAATAGTCGCAAATCACCAGGTCTGGTTCGATGTCTTCCAGCGTTGTTTTCAGCGTCTCCTCGCTGTGGGCGTGCCGGACAATGGCTGTGTTCCAGGTTTTGGTCAGCTGCCGCTTGATCAGTAAAAAGTCATCGTCGCTGTCGTCGACAACAATGATTCTGGGCGCTTCCTGTTCTATCGTCATTGAAGGTTTTATGATGGTGTTATTGGCAAAGAAACGACCGCTTTCCTGTATCCTGCACACTTCTGCAGAGGCTGTCTAGTCGGGCAATTCACGAGAAAAGACATGAGCAAGGCTTTCACGAAAGAAAACGATTCAGAATTTGAGGACGATGGCCCCGACGCGGGCCCGGCTTTGCCCCAGGGCTTGAAAAATTACATCACGCCAAAAGGCTATCGCCGTTTGCGCGACGAACTCACCCACCTTGTGAAAACCGAGCGACCCGAGGTGGTGTCGGTCGTCTCCTGGGCAGCATCCAATGGAGATCGCTCCGAAAATGGAGATTACCTGTATGGCAAAAAACGCCTGCGTGAAATTGATCGTCGTATTCGTTTCCTCACCAAGCGCACTGAGATCGCAGAGGTAGTTGACCCAGCCACACAGCAAGAACTTGAGAGTATTTTCTTCGGTGCTACGGTCACCTACATCAATTCAAAGGGTGAAGAGCTGACTGTGAAAATTGTGGGGGTCGATGAAGTGGACACCGCCAAGGGGCACATCAGCTGGATTTCTCCGGTGGCCCGCGCTTTGTTGAAGGCAAAAGAGGGCGATGTTGTGCAACTGATGACACCGGCAGGGCGCGATGAGCTTGAGATTGTCGAAGTGCGGTATGTGATTGATTGACTGGGTGACTGAGAGCCGAACTTGAATGGTCGGCGTTGCGGTTTGCGGCCAATTCGGCATGGGTGATTTCTGATCTGAACTTGAAGGGTCACCGCTGCCCGAAAACTTGG
>NZ_DFOZ01000047.1:0-26898 GCF_002377005.1 Limnobacter sp. UBA3528
TTGGAGGCGTCCATTCCATTGAGCTCGGTGAGCAAGAATTAATTCAACAAGGGATTAAGCGGTTTTCTGTGCGGAATCGGGCAACCCCGTCGAGGTGGCTATTAAACAGGCAAGCTCGCGGCGCTGCCTTTCAAGCCTGCACCCAAAACACCGCAAACTTTTGATCCGGATCGGTGTAAGCCTTACACGCCAAAAAACCCGCACGTTTCAGAAGGTCTTCAAACCCGGTAAGCGTCCACTTGTAAGAGTTCTCCGTGTGGATTCGTTCGCCTTCTACAAATTGGCGTTGTCCACCTTCCCAAGTCACCACCACATCGCGCAGTGCTTCCAGGTGCATTTCAATTCTGTTTAGTTCGGTGTTGTACAGGCCAATGTGTTTCCAGTCTTCCAACTGGAAGTTGGTGCCAGCCAGTGTGTTGAAGTGCAGCAGCATGTTGCGGTTAAATGCCGCAGTCACACCCAGTGCATCGTCGTAAGCCGCTTCAAGCACCGCTTTGCTTTTGACCAGGTCGACACCAATCAACAAGCCTCCACCCGTTGCTGTTGAACACACAGCATGCACCTGTTTCAAAAACAGCAGTGCTTCTTCAGGGGTGAAGTTGCCAATACTGGAGCCCGGGTAAAACATCACGCGTGGCTGAGCCGGGTTCAACGCCAGACCAGCAGGCAAGTTGAGTTCGCTGGAGAAGTCCATGCCCACGCCGCTCATTTCCAGTTCCGGGAATTGCCGTTGCAGGCATTCCAGCGACCCTTTCAAGAAGTCCACGGAAATATCCACAGCCACGTAGCGCGCGGGGTGAAACACGTTGAACAGCTTGGCCGCTTTTTCGCAATTGCCTGCGCCCAGATCGATGAACACCGAGCCCTTGGGCACCTGCCTGGCCATGTCATGCCCATGGCTTGAAAAAATTAGTGCCTCGGTGCGGGTGGGGTAGTACTCGGGGATGCAGGTGATGGCTTCAAACAGTTTGGAGCCCAGTTCGTCGTACAGGTATTTGGGCGAAGTGTGTGCCTTGCTGGCGCGCAAGCCACTGAGCAGTTCTTCTCGAATGTGCTCGGCCTGGGCTTGGTAAATCTGTATGAATTGCGGTGTTGGGTTCATGGATTTCATGGGTTGAGCGAAGTCATCGGGTCATGGTGCGGCGAAGGTGGTAGCTCATGCTGTCCACAATTGCGACCAATAGCAACATGGCTGCCAGAATGGTGGCGGTTTTGCCCATCTGGAACAAGCCCATGTGAAACGACAGCAATTGCCCCAAGCCGCCAGCACCTACCACGCCCAATACCGCAGCGGCACGAATGTTGTTTTCCCAGCGGTACAGGGTGTAGCTCATCAGTTGGGGCAATACCTGCGGCAGGGTGGTGAAATAAAATACTTTCAAATTACCGATGCCCTGCGTTCGCAATGCGTCGGCAGGTTCGGGGGGAGCATTTTCAATCGACTCCGCAAACAGCCGGCCCAATACACCTGTGGTGTGAAAGGCCAGTGCCAATGTGCCGGCAAAAGGACCCAGGCCTGCAGAAATCAGCAAAAGTGCGGCCCAAACCAGTTCAGGGATCGAGCGTAAGGCATTCAATACCCAACGCGTGGGTGTGCGCATGCGGCTTTTGTCATTGCTGTGAAGTTTGCTTGCAGGTATGGCCAAGGCCAGACCTGCCACTGCGGCCAGTGCAGTGCCCAACAGTGACATGGCCAGCGTTTCAAGCGTACCCCAACCCACTTTGGTCAGAAAAGCGGACTGAGTGTCCATCGGGAAAAATTCGGCAATGAATCGCCCCATGGATCGGAATGCTTCCATGGACAAAAATTCACCCCATTTCAGGTTGAGAGTCCAGAAGCTGGCCACGATCAAGGTGAGCATGCCCAGCAGCAGGGCAGCTGTCCCACCTTTCATCACAGGCGGTGCTTTACTCGGGCACGTGGTGTTCAGCATGGTGTTCATACCAGTCGCTTCCGGAAAAAAGCGCTGACTGCATCGGCCAAGGCCACCAGCAGGATGAACACAATCAGCATCGTAGACACCTCGCCCCCATTGAACATTTTCATGGAGTTGTCGAGTTCCTGACCCAGGCCACCAGCCCCTACAAATCCCAACACAACCGAGGATCGAATGGCACATTCCCAGCGGTACACGGTGTAGGAGGTCAGCTCCATGACATTTTGCGGCAACAAGCCATAGAAAAAAGCCTGCAAACGACCACTGCCATTGCGCAGCAGTGTTTCTGTTGGCGTGGTTTCGCCACTTTCCAGAATTTCACCGTACACCTTGCCCAGCATGCCGCCATACGTGAGCGCAATGGCCAGTACACCTGCTGTGGGGCCAAGGCCCACCACACGCACAAACACCAGGGCCCACACCAGTTCGGGAATGCTGCGCAGAACAATGAGTGTCCAGCGGATGGCTTGTCGAATTGCAAATGGCAAGGCGCCCATTTTTCCCGAGATGGCCGATACCGACAGAACCCGAGTCGACAAAATAGTGAGCGGGAATGCAATAACAAGGGCCAACACCATGCCTGCAGTGGCTATGGCCACCGTTTTCCATGTTTCACGCAAAATTCGAACGAGTAGGTCAGGCTCGAGCACTGGAGGAAAAAAGCTGCCAATGAACTCGGCGCTGATTTTCATGTTTTCGGCTTCAAACAAAACCGATGGTCTAAATTCTGTGGCCTCTGTCAGGGGCCACAACAACATGAATGTAAAAATGATCCAGAACAGCCTTTGATGCCAGGCTGGGTCACGCGCAGGCACATCAAAGCGCGGGTTGTGTACTGGCAAGTGCAGGCTGTTCATCGGCAATTGTTGACCACAACTGCGGGCGTTACACGCTCGAATTGTTTTTCGATCAATTCGCGGTCTTGTTGACCCAGAAGTTCGTGCTCGTACTGGGAGTAAAGAGATTTCAACATGGCAGGCGTTACCTGCTCAGTGGGTAAATCAAATTCGATTTGCCCGTGGCGCAGGCCCACAATGCGATTGAAGAACGCCAAGGCCATGTCCACCTGATGTAAGGTACACACGAGGGTAATGCCGTTTTCGCGCGCAGTTTCTGTGAGTGCCGACATGGCCAGTCGGGCCCGCGTGGGGTCAAGTGCTGACAAGGGCTCGTCGACCAGCCACAATTTGGCGGGTGATACGAACAAGCGGGCCAGGCCCACACGCTGGCGCTCGCCCCCGGAGAGTCGGTCGACGCGTTCAAAAATTTTCTCGGGCAAATCAAGCTTGCTCAGTGCGTGGTGCGCGGCGGGAATGTCAACCGGATAGAACAGCGATTTGATGCTTTGTGCCAGGTTCATGGCGGGTAGCCGCCCAGCCAACACCGAGGTAATTACACGCTGCCGCGGGGGAAGCGGCGGCACCTGCGGGGCAACAATCAATTGGCCACGCAGTTTCTGCAAATTGCGTTTGCTCAAAGCCCAAGGGCTTTGATCGTTTAAAGCAACTTTGCCTTGCAAGGGTTTCAGAGTGCATGACAAGACCTGAAGCAGCGTGGTTTTGCCTGCGCCTGAAGGACCGATCAGTGCGATTTGTTCTCCACTGCCAATTTGCAGCGACATTTTCTTGATCGCCGGTACGCTGCTGGAGGGTGCGGAGGGATGGCAGGCATCAATATCCTGAATTTGAAGCTTCACTGCGCTGCGTTCCCCATATTACTGCGAGGGCCCAATGCGGGCCCCCTTCTACTTTTTGATTATAACAAGCCAGCGCTGCGAGCGGCGCTTTCCAAACCTTTGTAGTTTTCAGGCTTGGTGTCGATATAACGCGTGGCACGGTTCAACTTCAGGATTTCAGCGTGTTCGGGCACGGCTGGGTCCAGGTCAAACAGGGCTTTCTGGATTTTCTTGCGCAAATCGGCAGGCATGTCCTGGTGCACGGTCCAGTTGTAGTTGAAGTAGGGCGGTGTGGTGTAGAACACGTCTACAGCTTTTGTGTCCACCTTGTTTTCGTTCACAAACTTTTTCCACACGGTGATGTCCAGGGCCGCCGCGTCTACTTTGCCGCTCACTACCGATGCAATGGTGGCATCGTGCGCGCCAGAGTAGGCCACACGTTTGAATGCTTTTTCAGGCTCCAAGCCTGCGTCGAGCAGGAAGCTGCGTGGCATCAAGTGGCCCGAAGTGCTGCTTTGTGAGCCAAATGAAATTTGTTTGCCCTTCATGTCTTGCAGGGTTTTGATACCTGAATCGGTTTTGGCAATGAACACCGACTGAAATTTGGTGTCTTCCACACGTTGGGCAATCGGAATCACTTTGCCGTTGGAGCGCAAGTTGGCCTGCACATGGGTAAAGCCGCCAAACCACACCAGGTCTACTTTTTTGTTAACCAGGGCCTCTACCGCGGCTGGGTAGTCGCTCACGGGTGTGAACTCCACTTTCATACCTACAGCCTTGGACAAATAGGCGGCCAATGGCTCAAATTTGCGGATCTGTTCGGTCGCGGCTTCTTCGGGAATGGTGGTGACTCTCAAAACCTGTTCAGCGTGCGCAGACACTGAAAAGCCTGCGGCCAGCGCAATGGCTGCCACGGAAAAGAGACGACGTGAAATGGAGATTGCTGAACTTTTCATGAGTACCTCGTTGTATAGAACGATTGGAAAAAACTCGAAAATTGATAATCGCACAAACAATTCATGTTTTAACCGTGAAATGTTTGTACGACCATTTTTTTAACATTTAATTTTTAATCTTCAGCTGCCCAGCTTACGGGCGGCTTGAACTTCAGCGGCCTGCTCTTCTCCGGTTTTGTAGTGCGGTACGCGAATGACGAGGCGCTTTGCGCGTTGAATGAAGCTGTTGTTGCCTTTGACCTCTTGCTCCCAATAGTCGTCAGCCAAGGCAATATTTTTCTCCATTTCAAGCTCGAAGGCCGCTTGCGACACCGTGCCGCCGAAAATGTACAGTTTCCCGTTCACCACGTTGAAGTCGGTGGCATTGCCACCCCAGGGAATGCCGAACATAATGCCGTTGGCGCAGTAGCCGCCATATTGAGGAATGTATTTCGTGGGTTCTGCATCAAACAGCGCCTTGTGTTCAGCGCTCGAGAAGTGAAAATCCACTTCCTGGTAGGTGCTGCTGAACTCAGGCTTTCCCTGCACGTAGGCGTTTTGTGTGAAATAGGCCACCACATCGGCGCCAAACAGCATCAGGCGATCTGCACCTTCCATTTCTGCGGCGTTCACAGGCGTCAATTCGCTGGCGGGGTTTTGGGCGGTCATTGCGCTACAGCCGCTTAGGCCCAACACCAGGCTGGCGGCGATCAATAGTTTGTGGGTGCGTGTAAATATCAAAATACTTCTCCTGTGCGGGGTTGAATCAAGTCGATGAACTGACCTGTTTCGCTGAAAACAGTTCCTGCCGGGTCTTCAAGATAAGGCGCTGGCCAGCCTAGCATGGCGCTCGCCTGTTCGCAGCGATGCCTTAGATCACGAGGGTTGTCGCCACCCAAGTGGATGATTCCATAGCGGTAACTGCGCAGCCACTTGAAATCCCGGTGCAACTCTTTGGTGTCTTTGGGGTATTCAAACAGCAAGGCATCCGGAAAGGCTTTCCGGAAAGTGGTTTTTTGTACAAAGCTTGGAAATGGTACCGTGGCTTTCGGATCGAATGAGCGGTACACGAAGCTCGCGGTGGCGCCTGCAGTGGGCACCTCGCGTGCCAGTGTGGCCGGGTCAATGCCGTGCGCCAGTGCAAATGCAATTTCATGCAGATCGATGCCGTCCACGCGCAAATACAAGTCGGAGAACTGCGAGGCCATACGTGGATTGAATTCAATCACGGTGATTTTGTCTGTGGCTTCGTCATGGAAAAATTCCATATTGAACAAACCATGATCAAAACCAACTGCGTTCAGAAAACGCCTTGCTACATCGGCCGCGCGTGCCTGTACATCAGGGTGCAATTTGCTGGGGTACTCAAAGCGCATGAAGGCATCGGTGTTTGGGTACATGACCTCGTCCACCACGCCCAGCGGTCGAACCTGGCCTTGCCACACATAGCCGTCGAGGTTGAATTGCCGCCCACGCATGGGGGCTTCCAGCATCATGCTGTGCGCAGTGCCTGCTTCAGGAAGCCGTTTCTTGGCGACGCGCTCGAACGGCTCAACCAGGTGCTTGATCACCCACAGCTCCCATGGGCCAAAGCGTGTGTGGTCGTGAAGTTCCCGGGCACTTTTAACTTGTCGTGACAGCACCGAGAATGTGGCCTTCACGGGTTTCACAAATTGTGGATATTCAATACCTTGGGGCACAGGGCCGCCATAGGCTGCATTCAGTCTGGCGAAAGGCAGGTTCGCTTCGGGCGCTACTTGCTCCAGCACCTCGCGGGCGTGCAATTTGTGCTGACAAGCCAGAATGGCGTTCACAGGCGTGCCGGGCCAGCCCATTTTTTCGGCCAGCAGGGCAGCGCACAGGGCACCAAACTGTTCGTGGTTGGACGCCACAGCTTTTGCACCGTGAAGTTTGGCCAGCACCGCAGCCTTGGCCACGAAGCGCTCGGTGTCGAACCAAGCCAGGCGTGCATTGCTCGGAAAGCTGAACAAATCAAATCCTGAAGCCACACTGGGCCATTGGGCACGAAGCCGGTTGGCCCCCTGTTCGTCCCAGTCGTAATTAAACAGTAGCAGCGTTTTTGGATGAGGCATGAATCGGTGAATCAGGATTAACGTGGGATGTCGTTGAGCGACCAGTCGTACTCTGTATACGTCACCGGCAATGATTTGGATGCGATTCTATCGACTATTTCCGGCGTAGAGCCCATGTCCTTGGCCCATTTGGCAAATACATCCTTCACTTCTTTGAAACCCTGATGTCCTTTTTCAAAGTCCTCGGCAAACCATTTGAATATCGGGCTCACTTGCAGCTCACCGTTCTTGACCCGGTTGCGACTGGCGTCGCTTAGAAAACGGCGCATGCCGTCGTCCAACTGGGCATTCAGTTTGATTGCGGTAAAGGCT
Organism: Limnobacter sp. UBA3528; assembly: GCF_002377005.1. NCBI lineage: Bacteria > Pseudomonadati > Pseudomonadota > Betaproteobacteria > Burkholderiales > Burkholderiaceae > Limnobacter > Limnobacter sp. UBA3528. Next base: position 6,953 of record NZ_DFOZ01000047.1, read on the forward strand.
TCGTTGCGCAAGGCCGGGCAGCCAATGCTGGCGCAGTTCACAGCAGCGTGAACGCGGGGTTCTTTGTACTTGGGGCGAAGTTGCTCGTGTTCAATCCAGTCCAGGTGTCGCTTTTCGCCCAGCAATGTAAAAAACTCCTGCTTCCAGGGGCTACTGAACACGCCTCCGATTTCCTTGATGGATTTGATTTTTGGATACTTGGTCAAAATCAACTCAATGGTGAAACCATTGTAGGCGTTGATCAAGAATGCCATTTGCTGGCTTTTCGAGAAGCTGTTGAAATCGGTTTGGCTAAGCGCCGACCAGTCGCCGAGAATGGCTTTCAAGGCCTGGCGGTCTTTTTGAAAGCCCGCGTAGTCCACAGCGGTTTGTTTGTTGTCGGGTAACCACTTCACATGTTTGGCCAGCAGACTGTTCCACGCCGTGTAGTTGTGGTCAAAGTCGGCTGCAAAACTGGCGCTGCTGATTGAAAATGCGATCACCAGCAACAATGTTTTTACAAATTTAAGCATGGCAAATTGATTACTCGGTTATTTGAATTTGAGTCTAGGTAGCGTATTCGTTCAGTACGGCAATTTGGTTACACTAGCGCAGATTCAATGCCGCAAGTTCGTCAAATCATCTGGAGTTGCCATGCCCGCTGTTCCGGTCACCATTGCCATGTTGTTGATCAGCAATATTTTCATGACCTTTGCATGGTATGCCCATTTGAAAGACATGAGCCAGAAACCCTGGATTATTGCTGCCTTGGTCAGTTGGGGAATTGCCTTGTTTGAATACCTGTTTCAGGTGCCTGCTAACCGTATTGGATACACGGTGTTGTCGGTGGGGCAATTGAAAGTGATGCAGGAAATCATCACGTTGACGGTGTTTGTGCCGTTTGCGGTGTTTTATATGAAAGAGCCGCTAAAGCTTGATTATTTGTGGGCCGGTTTGTGCCTGGTGGGTGCAGCTTATTTCATTTTCAGGGACAAGCTTTGATCACACTGCGCCATGAAGTGTTCAATGGCCCGTGTAAACCTTTGACCTTGACCGCCTTTTTCAGCGGCTTGAATTCGACCTGCGGCTTGCTGTTCCAGCTGCCATGGCAGTTCTTCCTCGGTGGACTGAACAATGACAGGTGTGTGTTCGCAATACTCGAGCAAAAAGCGGGCGGTGTTTTCTGCTTTGGAGTCGATTACATTCAGATCTGAGATAAGAAGCTGGCAACGGCTGTTCGAGGCCTTTAGCTGTGCGAGGCTCCTGAAGTATTTCACCTCGACCCGATCGGCGAGCAGGCGTGTCAAATGCGTTTCCAGAACAAAACGATGCATTTCAAAGTCTTCGAGGCAAAAAATTACAGGTTTCATGCGTTTTTAGAATTCAGGCGGTAACATTTGTATCGTACGAGAAACGCATCCGGGATGAGAAATCGAGCGAATTCTTATCCCTCACAATGGGGTTGTTGCACAGGGGGAGTTAAATGCTCATCGACGTGTTGTTGTTTGTAGCCGGTTTGGGTTTGCTGGTGTTGGGGGCCAATGTGCTGGTGCGCGGTGCATCCAACCTGGCCTTTTCGTTCGGCATTTCGCCATTGGTGGTGGGTTTAACGGTGGTTGCTTTTGGCACGAGCGCGCCCGAGGTGGCCGTGTCGGTTGGGGCGGCACTGGCCGGTACCACTGACATTGCAATTGGTAACGTGGTGGGCAGCAATATTTTCAATGTGCTGTTTATCTTGGGCTTGAGCGCCATGATCACCCCTCTCGTTGTGAATCTTCAACTGATTCGGCAGGAAGTACCGATCATGATAGGCGCTTCGGTGTTGCTGCTGTTGTTAAGCCTCGATGGGCAACTGTCCTGGAGCGATGGCGGTATTCTTGCTGTGCTCATGGTGGCTTACACCGCTTTTTTGATTATTCAGTCCCGAACCCAAGTTAAAGAGTCTCAAGCTGAGTATGAGCAAGAAATACACCCTGCTGCGCAAGGCAGTTGGGATTCCAAATTGCCTGTGCAACTGGCTTTGATTGCTTTGGGTTTGGGTTTGTTGGTATTGGGCTCAGAGTGGTTGGTAGGTTCAGCTGTGGTGTTTGCCAAGGCCATGGGAGTCAGCGACGTGGTTATTGCACTGACCATTGTATCTGCCGGCACCTCCATGCCGGAGGTGGCCACTTCGATTGCTGCCGCACTCAAGGGGGAGCGCGACATTGCCGTGGGCAACGTGGTGGGCAGTTCAACATTCAACATTTTTGCTTGCCTGGGTATTTCAAGCCTGGTGGCAGTACCCGCTGGCTTGCAAGTTGCACCTTCTTTGCTCGCGTTTGATATGTGGGTGATGCTGGCGGTGGCGTTTGCCTGCTTGCCAATTTTCCTGACCGGGCGAGAAATTGCGCGATGGGAAGGTGGCGTATTTCTGGCCTACTACACCGCGTATGTGGTGTATTTGATTTTGGATGCGCAAGGCCATGATGCACTCGATTTGTATTCAAATACCATGCTGAGTTTTGTGGTGCCGATCACGGTGATCACCCTGGTGGTCAGCTTGTTGAGCAGAAAAGGCGGGGAGGGGAATTCAAACGCTTGAACTCGATGTGTTTAGCAGCATTGATCACTAGATTCAGGGACTTACGCCCCCTTGTTTAAAGGCGTACATTGGTATCGTGTATTGACCTGCAGTACAGCTTGATCAGGAGAAGGCTTTGAAAATAGCCCCCGCCGTTGTTGCCGTTGGTTTGTGCGTGTTTACTTTGGGCAGTGTTGCCCAAGCTGCGAACACAGAGAGTGATTTGCCTGTTTGGCTTCAAGAACGTTTTGAGCCAGTGCATTATGATTTAACCCGAATGGTCGACAACACTGCACGCAATATTGACCAGTTTTTTGGCACTGAAGACAGCCTGTTTGTTGAAAACCAATCGTTTCTGCGTGTGGCGCTGGACACTCGGCTTCAGCCCGGCGACTCCAAATTAGACCCCAGTGTTCGCTTTCGGGTGGACATGCCCACCACCAAAAAACGATTGCGCCTGATTATTGAAAGTGACATTGAAGAACCTCTGGGTCGTCTTTCGGAGCAGGGTATTCGAGAAGTGCGCGGTGGCGAGCGGTTCGATACCAACAATTCGGCGGTAGGTCTGGAACAGCGTTCGTCCAAAGACCCCACCCAGGCGTGGGTACAGGGCTTGGGCCTGGGTGTGAAGTTTGGTGCACCACTTGATCCTTACCTGCGTTATTCCGCCTTGCGGCAGTGGAATTTCAGCGAGAGTAAATGGCAAATCAATTCTTCAAGCCGGGTGACCCAGTTCAACCAGCGCGGCTTGCAGGTGCGAACCAATTTCGATTTAAACAAGCCGCTGGACAAAGAGAAAACCCTGCGTTTTCAAACCTATGCAGAGTACGAGGAAAGGCGCGACTCTACGGTATTTTCTCAAACTGCTGAAATTAACCGTATTCTGGACTCTCGTACTGCGCTTCGATACGCCTTGATTGTTGTTGGCGAGGATCGCGGGGAGAACACAATCAAGGATTATATTTTGCAGGCCTATTATCGGCGTGACATTCACAAAAATATTCTGTTTATGGACATCATTCCTGAAATTCATTTCCCGACCGAAGGCAATCGCGACCCCTATGTGGCTTTGACCTTTCGCCTGGAAGCATTTTTCAGAGGTAACTTCAGCCGCTCCCTATGACGTATTCTGTTCTTAATTTGCAGCGCGATGACTTGCAGCTGAGTGCGATGGTGGAGGGTTCTGCGAGTGGACCCGCCAATGGCCCTGTTGCCATGTTGGTGCATGGCTTCCCCGACACACCGCACAGCTGGCACGCTGTAGCCGAAGGGCTGGTGCAGGCGGGCTACCTTGTGGTGCGGCCGTGGCTTCGAGGGTACACAACCGGTTCGGTCAGTCCCGGCGCAGATTACGATCCTTTCAATGCCGGGCTTGATTTGTTGGCCTGGCGAAATTTATTTGAAGGGCGTGATGTTCACTTGGTCGGGCACGACTGGGGCGCCGTGGCCGGCATGGCTGCAGCGGCCACCGAACCGCAGGCCTGGAAAACTCTCAGCCTGTTGGCAATTCCACCATTTCAAAGGGTTGAGCGGGCTTGGCGACTAATGCCCAGGCAGCTTGTGCTTTCTGCTTACATGCTTGAAATGCAATCGACCGCGGCACCCGCTCGGTTGGTGGCCAATCAGTTTGGTCGAATTCGGGCGCTGTGGAACAGTTGGTCCCCGGGGTGGCAGTATGCCGAGTCCGAGATTCAACCGGTGCTCGAAGCGTTTTCAAATCCTGGGGTGGCTTGGGCTGCCACTCGCTACTACCGTTCGCTGTTTACGTTGCACCGTGCGGCAACCCGTTCCATTTATGCGCTGTCCAGAAAACCACTGAATGTGCCTACGCTGGTGCTGGCTGGTGAAAATGACGGTTGCATGCAGGCTGCCCTGCAGCAACCGATGGTGGATGCGCAATGTTTTCCGAAAGGAGTGAGAGCCTGTACCCTGTCCGGGTGCGGCCATTTTCTTCAAGCCGAACAACCGGGTGCCGTGTTGCAAGAACTTCTTGCGCATCTGCATGGTCAAGATAGAATTCATTGAATCGATTTTAAAGCAGTACGCCCATGCCCTCCGTTTTTGCGCTGTTTGCTTTTGTGTTGCTGGTTGTCGGGGGTTACGGTTACATCAACCAACCTGCTCAGGAACCGCCCTGGAATCAGGTTATTCCAGGTTTCGCGTTTTCGCCCTACCAGGCCGGGCAAAGCCCCATCGACAACATCGAACCCAAGCTTGAAGACATCAATCGCGACTTGTCCCTGTTGGCAGGTAAAACACTGGCCATTCGAACCTACACAGTGGCTGGCATATTCGGAGAAATTCCCGCGCTGGCCCAAGCCCACAACATCAATGTGGCCTTGGGGGCCTGGTTAAGCCCAGACCTGCCCGCCAATCAAAAAGAACTTGAACGTTTGCTCAGCGTGGCGCACAGCCCACCCTACAATGTTGTCCGTTTGATTGTGGGCAACGAAGCCCTGCTGCGAGAAGACCTGAACCTGAAGCAAATGATTGCTTACCTGGACGAGGTGCGGACTGAAACGGACATTCCGGTGAGTACCGCCGAACCTTGGCATGTGTGGTTGAAAAACCCGGAACTGGCTGAGCACGTCGATTATCTTGCCGTGCATTTGCTGCCTTTTTGGGAAGGGATTGCGCTGAACGATGCGGTTGATTTTTCAATCAACACCTACAAGCGACTGCAAATGGCGTTTCCTGGCAAACCAATTGTAGTCACGGAAGTAGGCTGGCCCAGCAATGGTCGCTCCTTCAAGCAGGCCGATGCATCACAGGCCAATCAAGCCAAATTTTTGCGCCGTTTCATTCAGCGTGCAGAGCAAGAGAACATGGTGTTTTATGTGATGGAGGCTTTCGATCAACCGTGGAAGTCGGATATTGAAGGCAGTGTGGGCGGGCATTGGGGCGTGTTCGATTCATTCCGCGATCCGAAATTTGAACCCGATCGACCGATTATTGCCATACCGCAATGGAAGTTGCTTGCAGCGGCATCCATCGTAGTGGCGTTGATGATGACTTTCCTGCTGCTGATTGACAGCAAAACCCTGCGCGACAGCGGGCGCACATTCTTGATCTTTAATGCATTTGTCATTTCATCTTTGATTATTTATGTGATTTACGACTTCACCTTGCAGTACCACACCTGGGCCAGTGTCGCGATCTCGGTGTTTTTGTTGTTGGGCGTGGTTGGGGTGTTTGTGATCGTGATGTCGGAAGCCCATGAATGGGCCGAGGCGATGTGGTACAGCAGTAGGCGCAGGCTGTTGACCTTGCCCAAGGGTGCAGAAGTCGAGGCCGCAAGTGCTGCGGTCTATCAGCCTTTAGTCTCGATTCACGTGCCAGCTTATGAAGAGCCGCCTGAAATGCTGATCGACACTTTGAATGCGCTGGCCCGGTTGGACTACCCGCACTTTGAAGTGATTGTGGTGGACAACAACACGAAAGACGAAGCTACCTGGCGACCTGTGCAGGCCCATTGCCAACATTTGGACCAACAGCCAAACAAGCGCTTCCGGTTTTTTCATGTGAGCCCCCTCAGCGGCTACAAAGCGGGTGCCTTGAATTTTGCACTGGAGCGAACCTCCCCGCAGGCCGAGGTGGTGGCCGTGATTGATGCCGACTACAAGGTACTGCCGCATTGGCTAAAACACCTGGCACCCGAATTTGAAAAGCCCGAGATTGCAATTGTGCAAGCGCCGCAAGATTACCGGGATGGCGTGGACAGCGCATTCAAATCCGTGTGCTACGCCGAGTACAAAGGTTTTTTCCATCTGGGTATGGTCACCCGCAATGAGCGCAACGCAATTATTCAGCACGGCACCATGACCATGGTTCGCCGGTCGGTGCTTGAGCAGGTGGGGTGCTGGGGAGTCAGCACGATTACCGAGGACACCGAACTGGGGCTGCGAATTTTTGAGCAGGGCCATGAAGCGGTGTATATCGATCAAAGTTATGGGCATGGTTTGATCCCCGACACTTTTACAGACTACAAAAAACAGCGTCATCGCTGGGCTTATGGGGCCATGCAAATTTTGCGCGAGCATGCGGGTCAGTTGCTGGGGTTCAAACGAAGCAAACTGACCGCAGGCCAGCGTTATCACTTTGTGTCGGGTTGGTTGCCCTGGATCGCCGATGGGGTCAATCTGATTTTCACCCTGCTGGCTGTGCTGTGGTCGGGATTAATGTTGTTCGACCCCTTGGCATTCAATGCGCCGCCGCTGTTGATTAGCGTGGTGCCCATCATGTTTTTTGCGTTCAAAATCACCAAGCTTTTTACGCTGTATCTGGTACAGGTCAAGGCCAGCTTTCGAACGGCATTGGCGGCCACATTGGCGGGCCTGTCGTTAAGTTACGCGATTGGGCGCGCCACCCTGTCGGGTCTGTTTGTGGGGAGAAAAATTCCCTTCATCCGAACCCCAAAAATGGCCAATCGAATGGCATTGCTGTATGCGGTGAATGCAGCACGGGATGAATCCGTTTTGGCATTTGTGTTGTTGTGTGCAGTGGGGCTTATTTATTTCCAGTTGGGCTTTGATTCCAGAGAAAACCTGGCCTGGTGCCTGGTGTTGGTGTCCCAAAGTTTGCCTTTCGTTGCGGCCTTGGTCGTTTCCTTACTCAGTGCTGCGCCCTCTCGGGCTGTGGCGCACAATGAAATCGGTGTGAAGCAGTCATGAGTTCTACAGATACCGCACTGCGAGGCAGTCTTGGCTTGGGCCTTGGTGGAACCACCGAGGTGTCGAAGTGGCGCTTCAGCGGTCAATTGTTGTTGGCCTTGATTTTTTTAAACTCCACTCTGTGCTTCTCGGCCATTTGGCCCACGGTGTATGTGCTGCCCGACCTGGGCGTGTCGCCCGAGTTTGTGTGCTTGATCATGTTGCTTTCTGCCTGGGTTGCGGTGTTTGGCAAGCCGTCCGTGCGGGCACTGGGTATTCTTTCCGCAGTGTATTTGCTCATGGCATTTGGTCATTATGCCGATGTGGTGGTTCCTAACTTATTGGGGCGCCCGGTCAACTTGTACTGGGATGTGCCACAGCTTCCGCGTTTTGTTTGGGTTACGGTTCAAGGCTTGCCTGTGTGGTTGACCGTGCTGGTTGCGCTTCTGGCTTGTGCTGCGGTGTGGGCTTACTTCCGCCTGTTGCAAGTTGCCATGCACACCGTGAGCAATGCAGTACAACCTGTTGCCAAAACGCTGTGGTTGTGGAGTGCCTTGCTGTTGGCCGGCGTGGTCGTGCTTGTTAATTATTCCGAAGACCCGGACAAACCCACTTTTGTATCGAAGGCTGTGGTGCCTGTTTACTGGAAAGAGGCGATGAAGCTGCGCGACATTTTAGTGCCCTCGCGTGCGGCGCAATTGCTGCCAGCCACCACAGTGATCGACGAGACCTTGGCCAAGGAAAATACACCCGCCTTGGCTGCGCTGAACAATCGCGATGTACACATGATTTTTCTGGAAACTTATGGCGCCGTGCTTTATGACCAGAAAGATTCTTCAGCGGCTGTTGCGCAAACCCGCACACAACTTGAAAAGTCTATTTTGGCGAGTGGCCGCAATGTAGTGTCTGCGTTTTATGTGTCGCCGACCATTGGCGGTGCGAGTGATCTTGCGCACTTGTCTGTGTTGTCGGGCATTGATTTAAAAGATTCACGTAAACATGATGTGCTGTTGACCACTGAGCGACCCACTTTGCTGGATGTGTTTGAGCGAGAAGGTTACGAAACCTTTGGCCTTTATCATTCCGTGGGCTGGGAGTGGGTGGAGCGCGCCTTTTACAGTTTTGATCAATACATTGATGGCCCGGCCTTGAATTACGAAGGCCCTGCATTTGGTTTCTGGAAAATTCCAGACCAGTTTGCGGCGGCCCGGGTTGAGCAGCTGTACCCGCGCGATGAATCGGCCAAGCCCAGGTTTACTTTTTTCCCAACCATTTCCAGCCATTTTCCTTTTCACCAGGTACCACCCTATCAGTCTGACTGGAAAAAGTTGTTAGGCCCTCAACCTTTTGATGCGGCGGCTGCAGCCCGCGCGCAGGCCGAGCCTGTGAATTGGGAATACATGAAACCCGATTACCTGCGCACGATCAATTACACCAACACTTGGCTTGCGGGTTATTTCAGCCAGCCCGAGCCACGAGAAACCGTGTATGTGATGATCGGTGACCACCAGCCCACAGGCAGCGTATCGCGAGAGCCAACGCCTTGGGACGTCCCAGTGTTTGTTGTGTCCAAAGATGAGCGCCTTCTGGACCGTTTCAGAGCCATGGGTTTCACGGATGGATTGACGCCGAAGAAACGAGTACCCTTGGGGACTCTGGATGAGCTGACTGCCGTATTGCTGAAAGGTTTTGGCAGCTAGGTTCGTGAAATGCCTTAACAAGGAGATATCAATGGGTTTAAGAATTAATGACGTGGTACCTAATCTGAGCCTGGAGACGGACCAGGGAAGCTTTATGTTGCACGACTTCATTGGCGACAGCTGGACCATTCTTTTCAGTCACCCCAAAGACTTTACCCCTGTGTGCACCACTGAGTTTGGCGCAGTGGCGCAGTTGGCCGAGGAATGGAAAAGGCGCGGCACCAAGGTCATCGGTTTGTCGGTTGATGGTGTTGAAGAACACAAGCAATGGAAAGGCGATATTGAAAAGTTTTCTGGCGCGAAGGCATCTTTCCCAATCATTGCGGACAAGTCGCTTGAAGTGTCGAAGGCGCTCGACATGTTGCCAGCAAATGCCTACTTGCCCGATGGCAGAACAGCGGCAGACTCTGCCAGTGTTCGAGTGGTATTCATTTTCAGTCCCGACAAAAAAATGCAGTTGTCGATGACTTATCCAATGTCGGTGGGCCGAAATTTTGCAGAAGTGCTGCGCGCGCTTGATGCGCTGCAAGCCACGTACGGCAAGCCAATTGCAACACCAGCCAACTGGGTACAGGGGCAAGATGTGATTGTTGCTTTGTCGCTGAACAATGAGCAGGCCACCGAGAAGTTCGGAAACATTGACATCAAGCTGCCTTACCTGCGTACCACCAAAATGCCAGGCTGATGGCTTAACCCTGTAGCGGTTGTGCCAGTATCCAAAGCCCCACGCTGGTGAATACCACCATCAACACCAGCATGGGCAACTGGCTCAATGTGGCGCGGCTGCTACTGTGTTCAAGTTGCAAAGCCTGTTGGTGAGCCAACCACACAGCCGCAACATGCCCCGCCAAAATCAAGACCACCTGGCTAGTCCAAATGTTGGCCATGTCGGGCAGCCAGGGCAGGCGGCCCGTGATGGCATTGCCAAAAATATTCCAGCCCCAGCCGAAGGGATCAGACACCAAACCCCGAATTTTCAAGCCCTGGCTAAACAGCAAGGTGTAGTAGTGCGTCAGGTGGTACACCACGGCAATGGGCACCAAGCTTGGCAAATAGCGGCAAAGCAGAAAGGCGATGGGTTGTTTGCCACCGGTCAGCATGCGCCCCAAGGCGAGAAACAGAATAAACAGCAGCAGGTAAAAAAACGGGGATGCGATCAGCAAGACCATTTCCCAGGCAATGAACCAGGGCCGCACTTGGGGATAAATTTTCAGCGGGTGATCACCAAAGGCGCTGGTTAAAATTCCCCATGGGTCTTGCCAGAAAATATTGAAGTACACCGCGGTTTCACGCAGGCCGTCGTAAGCGGTGGACGACAGCAGAAACAGCACGAACAGGCATTGTGCAGGGTGCCACAGCCGAAGGCGGCGAAGATCGGAAAAGGGCAGGGCAATTCGCCAGCGGTATTGGCCATTGGTGCTGCCAGTTCTACGCAGTGGCGAACACGCTGCGAACAGCCGAAACAACACCGCGAATAATTCACCACGTTGCAACCAGCGCCGTGTGCCCCACAGCCACATACCTGCGAGGTTGAAAACCCCGAAAGCGATCAACAGCAAAGCGAGCTTGCGCGGCGTGCTGTGAAAAAACAGTTCAATGGCGACCAAGCACACCAGTTGCACCAAGGCGGGCCAATGGCCAAGCCAGTGTGGATACTTTCGAACGCCAGGCCAGTGTGCGGGCAGCAGAAACCGCCAAGGGTGTTGGTGCTTGTACCAGTCACCAATCAGCATTGATGCATAGGCACCACCCAGCACAAACAGAATCCAGAAGAAGGTCATGTTGAAGTTGCGATGGCTGTCGTTGCTGCCCACAAGGCCGGTGACAATGCAAAACAGCAGCGCGCTTAGCCAGAACAATGAGCCTGCCGCGCGTACTCTGTCAACCCATTGTGCAGGCCATGCAGGCCAGGACAACAGGCCGCATGCATTCAATCGATGGAGCAATTTGCCGCCAGCTTGACCACTGAAAGCCAGCAGCACGAACGACAACACCAGCGCCAACACCGAACCTGCGATGTACAGCCCATAGGGCATGGGCAGTTGCACAGGCTCGCCAAAGGCGTGTGCCCAAACGCTGGCGGGTGCTGCAAGCAGCACCGCGATCAAGCCAAGCGATTTCATTTCGGATTGTTGCGGTAGTACACGTTCTCCCACATGCGTACATAGGCTTCAGCGCTGTTGTAAAGCGCGTCGATTGCTTCACCGCCGCCTTCAAGGCGCACTTCTTCCACGAAGTCGGCCACCATGCCGTAGTGCGCCATGCCCACTTCATCGATGTGCCAGAACTTGCCACTTTCCGGAATGGTCAGCAGGTTTACTTTCATTTCCGGCAGCGATTGGTAGCGCGGCCCCCAGCCTTCGCCCCGGAACAGGGTGAATGGGTATTGAACCGGCACACTGTCGCCACCGCGCGGGCCAGGGTGACCACCAAAACCGTTGCCATCTGCACCGTAACCCAAGCCTAGTAGCGAGTTATTCATCCCAGCCTTGTTGCGCCAGAACTTCAGTTTTTCCAGAAATTCCACATGCTTGATGCCATTGCCTTTGTAGGGGTAAATAACACCACCGCTTTTCAGCATGCGCACAGCCTGGTCGCTGGTCAAGCCACCGTGCGCATCGTGCGAAGACGCCATGGGGTAGGGCGGGTTCATGCTTTCGGCCAAGTCCAGCATGATGTCTTTGCTGTGGTAGGCCGCGTGGTCAATGTCGATCACAAAGCCGCGGTTCATCAGCGCAGTGAGCGCGTATTGGCCAAGATCGGTCACCGTGCGGGCATTGCAACGCTTGCCGTCCGGGTACAGGGGCGTAATGCCACCCACGGCCTCAAGCAACATATTGGTCAGTGCGTTGCTGCCCGTGCCGGGCACAGCAGTGGTCATGTTGGTGCCAGGTTCACGCACCGAGGGTTCGTTCTCGGGAAAGTCGCGGCATTCTGTGGTTTTCCAGAAGGCGCCGGTGTCCAGAAAGTTCAGGAAGTTGATGACGTCGCCACTGAAAATACCGGCACCACCCAGTGAACTGTCGATGTCGTGGAAGGGGTACACATGGCGTGCACCCAGTGCCCACAGTTTGTCGATTTCTTCGTCAATTTGCGCTTGGTCACATTTGCGAATTTCAGCGCCACCGGGCAGCATGGTGACGCCACAGTTGAACACTTGCGCTACTTCCACGCCCAGCACCACGGCCAGTTTGCCTTCATTGGCCACTTTGCGGGCTTCGGCCGGGGTTTTTACAATTCGGTACCAGCCTTTGCCGGGGCCGCCAAATTGTGCGTCCACATAATCTTGTACGTCGTACAAATACTCCACCTGTTTGCTGGCCACACTCATGTCGTTGCAGTCTGCTTCAGGTTTTCCTGCATAGGTTTGGCCGACCCGGCAAAGGGCCGCAATGTTGGTGCCGTGGTTCACCATGACACGCAAACCAGCGCGCCATGCGCGTTCAACCCAGGCGTGATACATCACTTGGTGGGTCAGGAAGTTGCGGCGCGGCCAGTCCACAAATGTGGGCCAACCCTGTGTGTCGTGCTGAGCGCCTGGAGTTGTTTCCAGAATGTTGTTGGCATCGCGAATACCATTGGGACCGTGGAAACCTTCACAACTGCCCAGTGCGTGGGGAATGCCAAAACGGTGAACCACTTCGCCGTACAGCACGCCACCTGCGGAGGGGCCTACGCTGCCATCCAGTGACATTTCACTGGACATCCCCATGTGCGTGTGGGTGTCGGCAAAGCCAATAATGGGTTTGTTTTCACCGCGGCCTTTGTAGGGCGTGCCTTCCATGGCGGTGGGCATTTCGGGGTAGGCAGCACAATCACTGCTGGGTGTTAATTTGAATTGAGTGCGTTCGGTGGGTTCGCTTGTGGTGCTTAGGCCGGTAGTTTCATCCAGCGCAAGAAACTGGCCTGCCGCGTTGGTGAAGCTGAACTGGCTTTTGGCTTGGTCAAAACTGGCTTGCCACACGGCAGCGTCTGTGGGTTCAGCGCTGGCCACCAAGGTGTTGCCTTGGGCTGTGATCATTTGCCGATCGCTGCCGTAAATCAGATACTTGCCCAATTCAGTAGGGCGCAGGGTGAAGTTTTCTGCCTGCGTGGCCGGGCCTGCTGCATAGCGGGCTGCTGCCGGTTGCACAAATTGCCGGCTGAATGCGGATTGCAAACCGAAGCAACCGTTGGCCACCGAGAATTCTGACAATTGCAGAGGTGTTTCACTGGGGTTGATGGGTTGGCCAGTGCTGCTGGCGCTTGTTGTGGAGTCTCCGCCAGACAGGCAAGCGGAAAGGAGTGCTGCTGTTGCGCCAAGGGCGAGAAGTGCTTTCACATTCATCAGGCAAACCCCATTGAAATATTGGTGGTGATTTACTGTTACTGAAGGGGTGAAAGATTTAGATGTGTTTGTGGCACGGAGAATGCCAGTAATGTAAAAAGGCCGACACTAGTGACTTCAACCCAAACTATTCGTAGTGGCTCCATAGGCGCAGTACTTTGACTACACGGTCGCTGTCGAGTACTTGGTAAACCATACGATGTTGAATGTTGATTCGCCGCGAATAGGCTCCAGCCAAGTCGCCGACCAGCTTCTCAATGGGTGGTGGTTTGCGGTAGGGGTCTTCGGCAATGATCGCAAGCAGTTCTTGGGCTTTGGGTTTTAGACCGCTTGCAGACAATTTTCTTGCGTCTTTCTGGGCTTGTTTGGTGTAAACGACAGTCCAGGTCACCAGTCCAACTCCTGATCACATTCGTTCACTGGCGTGTCCATGCCTTCTCGAATTGACTCTCTCATTCCTGGAACAGATAGTAGATAAAGCGTCTCTTGAATGGCAGACCAGTCTTCTTCAGAAACAAGCACTGCGCTGTGACGTTTCCCGGTGATCACGATGGGTTGATGAGACTCTGCGGTTTCGTCAATCAAGCGATAAAGATTGCTGCGAGCCTCGGTTGCAGTGATTCCAGCCATGATGACCTCAAGCTTGTGTAAGTGGTTTGATTGTACGCTAAAACGAACGTACGATAAAGCGTACATATCTTAGGGATAGATTTTGCAGCTTGGTGGACACCAGATTGTCAGAAATGAAAAAAGCCTGAGCTTTTGGACTCAGGCTTTTTGTATTTTGTGGTGGGTCGTGCGAGATTCGAACTCACGACCAAAGGATTAAAAGTCCTCTGCTCTACCAGCTGAGCTAACGACCCACATTTCGCTTTTGGGCGTTGGCCCTCAACCGAAGACCGCGATTATGGCCAAGTTTTTAAAAGTGGTCAAGCCCTGCGGCCTTAAAAAGCCACTATTTTTTGACTGAAATCACGTAAGGGTTTGAAATCCTGAAACGTTTTAGAATTTCAATTTCCCGGTTTTCCATCAATTCAGCTTGATTGTCGCTTTCATGCACATAGCCTTGGGCGTGCAGGCAGCCGTGAACAATCAAGTGGGCCAGGTGGTCAATCGGGTCTTTGCCCTGCTCGGCGGCCTCGCGTTCCACCACAGCCGGGCAAATTACAATGTCGGCCATAAACACGGGCAGGCCCGAGTCAGCGCCCAGGTCGGGCATGTCCATGGGAAAAGTCAGCACGTTGGTGGCGTAGTCTTTGCCCCGAAAATCCCGGTTCAGTTGTTGGCCTTCTTCTTCGCCCACCATGCGAATGGTAATGTCGGCCCTGTCCATGAAACAGGCTTTGGCCCAACGGCGAATGCGGCTGTTGTCCACTTCCGAGAAGGGAGGGTGGTCGGCCTGCATGGCCCATTGAATGGCCACGCTGACCAGTGTGTTTGTTTTACTCGTCATTGGTTTCGCCAGCGGTGCCGGTTCGTTCTGGGTTGTGAAAACGTTCGTAGGCCTCAACAATGCGGGCCACAAGCGGGTGGCGCACCACGTCGGCGCTGGTGAAGTAGGTCATGGCAATGCCTTTCACACCGCGCAGTACATGCTGGGTTTGCACCAGGCCGCTTTGCTGGCCGCGTGGCAGGTCGATCTGGGTCACGTCACCGGTGATCACTGCTTTGCTGCCAAAACCAATGCGGGTCAAAAACATTTTCATTTGTTCGGGCGTGGTGTTCTGGGCTTCATCCAGAATGACAAAAGCGTGGCTGAGCGTGCGGCCGCGCATGTAGGCCAAGGGTGCAATTTCAATCACATTGCGCTCAAACCATTTTTGAACGCGCTCGTAGCCCGCCAAATCGTAAAGCGCATCGTACAAGGGGCGCAGGTAGGGGTCTACCTTCTGGTTCAGGTCACCGGGCAAGAAGCCTAGGCGTTCACCAGCCTCCACAGCGGGGCGAGTCAAAATAATTCGTTTCACGCTGTCGCGTTCAAGTGCATCCACGGCGCAGGCCACGGCCAGGTAGGTTTTACCAGTACCGGCTGGGCCAATACCAAAGGTCAAGTCGTGCTCAAGCACAGCTTTCAAGTAGTCTTTTTGGCGTTCTGTGCGTGGCTGCAAGTCGCCTTTTTTGGTGCGCAAAACCACGGGCTCCTCGGCCCCGGCAATCAGGGGAATTTCTTTTTTTGTGCTGGCCACGGTGCTGGTGTTTTTCAGTTCAACCAAGGCCAACTGAATTTCGTCAGCAGTAACCGGCTTGTCGCTTTTCTCAAAAAAATGATTGATCAGGATGAAAGCCTGCTTGGCATTTTCCTTGTCGCCCACCACATTCAAGGTGCCATTGCGGCGTGCAATTTTTACATTCAAAGCGGCTTCAATTTGCCGAAGGTTGGCGTCCACCGGGCCACACAGGTTTGCCAGCTTGTGGTTGTCGTCTTCGGGGGCGTGCCATTCACTGCCTTTTGCTTTCATTGGGTGCTTCTAGAAAAGTTGAGTTTGTATTTTAAGCATTCAATCTTCCATTTGCCGGTGGCGCGGCGGGAAACTGACACGCATCAGGGTGCCTGGTCGGTCGGGATTGCTGGATTTCGGGTTGTCATGGATGCTGACGTTGGCATCATGCTGTGTGGCGGTTTCCTGCACAATCGCCAATCCAAGCCCTGAGCCATCTTCGCTGGTGCCCAGTACGCGGTAAAAACGATCAAATACCAGGTAGCGTTCGCTTTCCGGAATGCCGGGGCCATCGTCTTCCACTTCCAGCACAATGGCTTCACGTTGGGGGCTGTCATCCACCCGCACAGTCACGCAGCCTTCATTCGGAGTGTAGCGCAGTGCATTTTCAACCAGATTCTTCAGCATCTCGGTCAGCATCAAGGTTTGGCCGTTCACGTACACGGGGTGATCGGGTACTTCAACGCCCAGGTCGATGCGCTTGTTCATCGCGTCTGGCACAAAGTCGCGGGTTACTGTGCGCGCAATGTGGGTTAAATCAAGTTTTTCAAACTGTAGAACGGAGGGTGCCTCGGTTCGAGCCAAGGCCAGCAATTGGTTCACCAGGCGGGTTGACCTTTCGGTGCCAACTTTCAGGCGGCGCAGGCTGCGCAGCTTGGCGGCCTCGTCGGTTTCATCGCTCAGCAATTCAACCTGCATGCGCAGGCCAGCCAATGGTGTTTTAAGTTGGTGGGCTGCATCGGCTACAAATCGCTTTTGAGTGTCGATGGTTTGTTCAAGCCTTTCCAACTGCTCGTTCAAGGCCGTAATTACCGGTAGCAATTCTTCGGGTGTGTCCGTGGTTTGAAGGGCGCTGAGGTCGTCGGGTTTGCGGGTACGAATAATGTCCAGCAAGCTGTTGAGGGGGGCGATGCCTCGCGACAGGCCAAACCACACCAGCAATACGGCCAGGGGCAGGATCACGAATTGCGGCAGAATTACGCCCTTGATGATTTCATTGGCCAGGCTGTCGCGTTTGCCCAGTGTTTCTGCGATCTGAATCAGCATGAACCGGTTTTCGCCCACGGTGGGCAGTTCAATCCACAGGTGGCCTGCGCGGAAGTCCTCGCCATTCACCACGATGTCGCGGAAATTGACCACGCCAATTTGCCGGGCCTCGCGTTGCGGAATGGGCAGGGTGCGTTCGTCACCCAATAAAAATTCGCCGCCTTTGCCCAACACCTGAACGCGCAACTGGTCGGTGCCATCGGCCAGCAATATTTCCATGGCCTCTTTGGGAATGGCAAATTGGTTGCTGGGTGCTTGCGCAGCCACTTCTTGGGCCAGCGCAGTTATTTTGTCATCAAGAATATGGTCGAAGGGATCGTTGGCAATCGACTTGGCCACCAGGTAAGTAACGCCAATGCTCATGGGCCACAAAATAAGCAGGGGCGCCAGCATCCAGTCGAGAATTTCGCCAAACAGCGAGCGTCGTTGTTGTTGCCCCGAGGCCAGCGGGTTGCGTTTGTACCAAGCCAATCAGGCACCTGCCTTATGTGTTGGCGTTGGCATTCGCATCGGGAGTGGCTTCTTTCTCGACAAATTTTTCAAGGCAATAACCCAAGCCACGCACGGTGGCGATTCGAACACCGTTGACTTCAATTTTTTTGCGCAGCCGGTGAATATAAACCTCAATGGCGTTGTTGCTCACCTCTTCGCCCCACTCGCAAAGGTGGTCTACAAATTGTTCTTTGCTGACCAGGCGGCCTACCCTTTGAAGAAGTACTTCGAGCAAACCCACTTCGCGAGCGGAAAGGTCGAGCATGTCGTCGTTGATGTAAGCAATTCGCCCCACCTGGTCAAAGGTTAATGGGCCGTGCTTCCAGATGCTGGCCCCGCCACCCGTGCCCCTTCGCGCCAAGGCCCGAACACGGGCTTCGAGCTCTTTCAAGTCGAAAGGTTTGGCCATGTAGTCGTCGGCCCCGGCATCCAGTCCTTGCACGCGTTGTTCAACGCTGTCGGCTGCAGTCAGGATCAGCACAGGCATGTTGTTGCCGCGAGCGCGCAGCCGCCGCAGCACCTCCAACCCACTCATTTTTGGCAAACCCAAGTCGAGTATCAAGATGTCGTAGTTCATGGTGGTGAGCGCGGTGTCGGCGTCGCTGCCCTTGAACATGCAATCGACGGCGTAGCCGGCCTGTCGCAACGATTGCGACAAACCTTCAGACAACAAACTGTCGTCTTCGGCCAGAAGTATTTTCATCCCTGTCTCCTCAGTGCAGGCCGGCCAGTGTGGCTCTTTTTACCTGAACATGAATATGTGTAATGCTTTGATTTTAGCCTGAAAGTGCCACGGCTTTTGTGGCTTGAATTGCGTCACGGGTATTTCGGGCTTCCTGCGCCGCAGCGCCTGCGAAATCAGCCTTGCTGCTGGCGTACAAAATGGCGCGAGATGAATTGATCAACAGGCCCCAACCTTGGCTACAAAGGCCGTTTTTAACAGTGTTCAGCAAGTCGCCACCCTGTGCGCCAATGCCTGGCACCAGCAGGGGTGAATCACCTACCAAAGCGCGCACGGTTTTGATTTCTTCCGGATAGGTTGCCCCAACCACCAAGCCCACTTGCTGGTGGGGGTTCCAGGTGGTGGTGGCCAGTTTGGCGACTGTTTGGTACAGCGGTTCGTTTTTCTCAGTGTTTAAAAACTGCAAGTCGTTGCCACCGGGGTTGGAGGTGCGGCACAGCAAAAACAGACCCCGGTCGGCATACGCATGGTAGGGCTCGACAGAATCGCTGCCCATATAGGGGCTCAATGTAACGCTGTCGGCCTTGTAACGCTCGAATGCTTCAATGGCGTATTGCTTGGCGGTGGCGCCAATGTCGCCGCGTTTTGCATCCAGAATGGTAGTGGCGTGTGGCGCAATTTCGTTGGCGTAGGCCAGAATGTTTTCCAGCGCTGCTTCAGCGCGATTGGCAGCAAAGTAGGCAATTTGCGGTTTGAATGCGCAGGCGAACTCGGCCGTGGCTTTCACAATTTCCATGCAGAAGCGTTCGATTTCTGCCGGGCTGGTGCCGTAGCCTTCTGGCATGCGGGACACATCCGGGTCCAGACCCACACACAGCATGGAATTGCTGTGTTGCCAACTGTGCGCAAGGCGTTTCGGGAAAGAGGTAAATTGCGTAAAACGATTGCTGGCCATTGCGTGCAGGAACAGTTGGAAGGTGTCGCTATTGTACAGGATCAGGGCAAGCCCCTAGGGGCAAGTATGGGCCAATGCACTACACTGGGGCGCTTTACTGAACGATCATTCACTTACGTGCCAGCTGCAACTCTTTCCTTAAAACAAATCCAGCTTCTGCTTGGCATCACCGCCATTTGGGGAATGAACTGGCCCGTGATGAAGTATGCAGTCACGCAATACCCGCCTTTGCACTTTCGCACTTTGTGCATGGTGTTTGGCATGGTGGCCATGTGGTTTGTCGCGCGGCAAATGAAGGTGTCCCTGAAGGTGCCTCGCGAGATGTGGGGCAGGCTTGCCTTGCTGTGCATTCCGAACATGATTGGCTGGCACCTGTTTTGTATTTTGGCGGTGAAGGAACTGAGTTCGGGCCGTGCAGCCATTCTGGGCTACACCATGCCCGTGTGGGCGGTGTTATCAGGTTTGATGTTCGCGCACCCGGTTAGCCGGCGTGGCTGGATCGGTTTGACCCTGGCGATGGTGGCTGCGATGTTGCTGCTTTCGTCCGAGTTTGCCGCAATCGCTGGCAGCCCACTGGGCGTGATTTTGATGCTGATTGCCGCCGCATGCTGGGGTTTTGGCACCACGCTGATTCGGCATTACCCCACGGGTTTGCATGCCCTAACTTTCACTCATGCCATGATGCCGCCGACCATTGTGGCCATGGGCTTGGCTGGTTTTTGGTTTGAGGGCACTGACGTGGGCGCGCCGCAGGGTTGGTCACAATGGTGGCCAATTTTTTACAATGCATTTGGTGTGTTTGCGTTTTGCCAAGTAGCGTGGTTTAGCTTGGCGAAGTCGCTGCCGCCGGTGGTGTCGAGTTTGTCGATCATGATCATTCCGGTTGTTGGGGTGATGTCGGGTAGCCTGTTCTTGGGTGAAGTGCCGCACTGGCCAGATTTCGTTGCGCTGGTTCTGATTCTTGGCGCGATGGCGGTGATTCTCGTGCCGGGGCGAAGAAGCAAGTGAATTTGTAGCCCAATCTGCGGCGGTGTTTCGATCGCCTCGCCTTCAAGAAAACCTGCCCGTTTGAATTCACCCGCCACGGTCGGCCATGGGCCGGCACCGAGACTCGGCC
>NZ_DFOZ01000026.1:0-66055 GCF_002377005.1 Limnobacter sp. UBA3528
CGGAGGCGTCCATATACGGCAAAACACATGGCCGAGTCTCGGTGTTGGCTAATCGCCAAACGCAGCGAATGAATCCAAACGGGGCGGTTTTCTTGAAGTTCGTAACAGGCAAACCCACTGCCGAGTTGGCCGAAGCACCGCCGTTGGCGAATCTTCCACACACTCCGCTAGGGCTCGGTTGCGTGATCGCTGCTGATTGTGCAAGCGAACACGCTGATTGGGCGACGAGCACATGCCGCTTGAGTCGAACCCGCTTGCCACCCACAACCGTGTAAACTTCGACCATCCAATCCACGTTCACGTTGCATGCCCGAAATCACTGACTACACCGCCAAAGGTCTGTACAAACGCCTGCTTTCCTACAGCCTGCGTTACTGGCCGCTTTTCGCGACATCTTTAATTGCCCTGGTGTTCGCCGCTGTCACTGAGCCCTTGTTTGCCAGTCTGATGAAGCCGCTGATCGACGAGAACTTTTCCGGCGAGCGAACCGAAATGGCGAAGTGGCTGCCAGTCATCATTATTGTGTTGTTCCTCATCCGCGGTTTGGCCACGTACATCAACGAGTATTGCAGTGCAAAGCTGGCAGGGTTGGTGGTTCACGATTTGCGATTTGACATGCTGTCCCGAATTTTGCGTTTCCCGAATTCATATTTTGTTGAGCAACCCGCCGGGAAAATCATTTCTACGGTGTCCACCAACGTGGATGCGGTCACCGAAGCGGGTTTCAACATCATCACTGTGCTGATTCGTGACGGTGCAATTGTCATTGGCCTTATGGCTATTCTGCTTTACACCAATTGGCAACTCACCCTGATCTGCTTTGCAATTCTTCCTTTGATCGCCATTGGTGTATCCGTGGCGGCCAAGCGTTTGAACCGCTTTGCGCACAGCGCGCAAACCTCGCATGCCGATTTGGTGCAAAGCATTTCTGAGGTCATTGGTGCACAAAAAATCATCAAAATTTATGGTGCACAACAGGTGGAAACCGATCGCTTCATGAAAAGTGCAGATGAAATCATGAAGTCGCGCGTGAAGCTGGTGGCCACCAGTGCGGCCAACTCTGCAATTGTTCAGTGGATACTCGCCGCCGCTGTGGCTGCTGTGGTGTACTTCGCGGGTATTTTGGCTGAAAGTGACAGCATGACTGCGGGCGATTTCGCGTCGTTCATGACTGCCATGATGATGTTGCTGGCCCCGGTCAAGCGCCTCACCAATATTAACCAGCAACTTCAGAAAGGCCTGGCTGCGGCAGACAATGTATTCAGGGTTGTCGACCGTTCCATTGAAAACTCCAGCGGTACCCACACCACCGATCGGGCCCTCGGTTACATTGAATTCAACAAAGTGGGGCTGACCTTTCCCGGCGCAGAGGCACCCACGCTGATTGACATTAATTTGTGGGTAAAGCCTGGCCAAACCGTGGGCATTGTGGGTGTGTCGGGCGGTGGCAAGTCCACACTGATTAACCTGCTGCCCCGTTTTCTGGACCCCACAAGCGGCGTGGTGAAGCTGGACAGTGTCGATTTAAAACAATGGGATTTGCAGTGCCTTCGCCGCCAAATTGCAGTGGTAACCCAGGAAAGCCATTTGTTAAACGACACCGTGCGCAACAACATTGCTTACGGCGAAATGCGCGGTGCCAGCGATGAAGCCATTTTGAATGCCGCCCGCATGGCCAATGCCCTGCCTTTTATTGAAAAACTTGAAAATGGTCTGGATACGGTGCTGGGCGACAACGGACTGAGATTGTCTGGCGGCCAGCGCCAGCGGATTTCAATCGCACGGGCGTTCCTGAAAAATGCGCCCATTCTTATCCTCGATGAAGCCACGTCTGCACTCGATTCCGAAGCAGAGCGTGAAGTTCAAGAGGACATGGAACGATTGCGCCATGGTCGAACCACACTGGTGATTGCGCATCGATTGTCCACGCTGACCACGGCCGATTTTATAATCGTGCTGGACCAGGGCAAGTTGATTGAGCAGGGTACCCATCAGGAGTTGCTGGCAAGGCAGGGCAAATACCACTACCTGCATTCCATTCAAAATCAGTCCACAAGTTTATCCACTGACTGAATTACAACCTCAGTGGGAATGGCCGCCAGCAAACGCGTGGTGTCATCGGTATTGATGCTGTCGGGGTGGGGGAGTGGCCCAAAATCGCCAGCATAAATGACTGTGGCTTTGTCTGACCAAGGCCGCCATTCTTGTACCCACGAGGGGCCAAACAGCGCCACTTGCGGTACATTCAATGCCGCTGCCATGTGCATAGGGGCCGAATCTACGCCCACATAAAACTTGCTCAATTTCAACAAAGCCGCAAGCAAAGGCAGGCTCATTTGGCCACCCACATTCACCAGTTGGTTTGAGCCCGGCGAACGCTTGGTGCGTGCCAGCCGCTCAATCTCGGCGGTCATGGCCACTTCCACGGGGTCTGGGCTGCATGTCAGCACCACGTGTAAACCCTGGTTTAGCAAATGCACAACCACGTCAGCAAACTTGTCGTCTTCCCAGCATTTGAAGGGCCAGCGAGCAGCAGGGTGAATCAACACAAATGGTCCATTCACCTTGTGTTGGGCCAGCAGTTTGTCGGCTTTGTCCAGATTCTCGGGGCTTGGGCGCAACACCATTTCACCGCGCAGGCTGCGGGGGTTAATGCCCAAGGCTTGCAGGCACAGCAGGTTCAGCTCCACGGCGTGTGCTTGCCCGCGGGGTGGAGGTACCACGCGGTGCGTAAAACAAGCATGCCACAGGGCCTTGTCGCGTTTTGCATAGGCCATTTGTACGCGCACTGGTGCATTTGAAAAGCGTGCAATCAACGCACCAATCCATTGATCGGTTAAATGCACCACTGCATCGTAACTGGTGCGCCTCACTTGAAAAATCAGGCCAAGTTCGGCCTTCAACCTTGCAAAACCTTTCAGCTTCCGGTCAATGCACAGCACTCGGTTTAAGTGTGGATTGTTTTGCAACAGGGGCGTGGTTTCTTTGTAAATCAGCGTATCAACCTGTACGCCCGGGAATTGGTCGTGCAAGGCGTGGTACAAGGCCGTGGTTAACAGCACATCGCCGTGGTGCCTTAATTTAATCACCAAAATTTTCTGCAAAGTATTTCAACCCGGTATTGATTAGAGTGAATTCACGCCCATGCGTGTGCGGTGGCGCATTAAACTGACAAATGAACCAGCGCGAACGTTGAGCAAACACAGAGCGAATATAGACCGTGATTCCAACCAATTTTGTTTTCCAATTCAAATGACCAGCATTTTCTTCTCTGAAAGTTCCAAAAATATCGGTGGTCAAGAACTGCAATTGCTCGAGCAGGCGGTGGGCCTGAAAGCCAAA
The DNA here is from genome assembly GCF_002377005.1 of Limnobacter sp. UBA3528. Lineage (NCBI taxonomy): Bacteria > Pseudomonadati > Pseudomonadota > Betaproteobacteria > Burkholderiales > Burkholderiaceae > Limnobacter > Limnobacter sp. UBA3528. The sequence goes on from NZ_DFOZ01000026.1 coordinate 3,343, forward strand.
GGCTACACGCCTTATATATTGTGCCGACCAGGCAGCCGCATTTCTCAGGAGGCCTACAAGCTGGGTTTGAATGTTGAATTTGTGGCATTTCGTAACGCCATTCACCCTCCCAGTGTTTTAAGGCTGGCCAATTTGGTTCGGCAACACAAACCCGTAGCGGTGGTGTGCCACAGCAGCCACGATGCCAATTTGTGTTCCATCACCGTACATGCCTTGGCAAAAATTGGCTTGCTCAAGCCCCGGCCCACTTTAATCCGCATGCGCACCTACCAGCCTGGCCCGGCCAAAGCATTCACTTACAACCAAATGTTTGACCAAACTTTCACGCCCAGCCAGGCCCTGAAAGACCAACTGTTGCAAAACAGTGGGGTATTGCCCGAGAAGATCGGTGTTCTTTACCCCGGCATTGATTTTGAAGGTATCGCCGCTGCTGCGGCGCTAGGTTTGCCCCCTGAACTTGATGCGCGCTTGAGTGATTTGCAGCAGCGCCCTGTGATTGCCCATGCAGCCATGTTTCGAGTTGAGAAAGGGCACAGCTTCATGCTGCAGGTGGTGAAAGCTTTGCTCCCACAGTTTCCGAACCTGTTGTATGTGGCAGCCGGCGAGGGTGAAACCCGCCAAGCCATAGAAACTGAGGCACAGCGTTTGGGCTTGGGCAAGCATGTGGTGCTGCCCGGCATGTTGAACCCAGTGGCACCGCTGATCAAACGTGCCGATGTATTGGTGATGCCTTCCAGTTATGAGCCCTTGGGCATGAGCCAAATTGAAGCTTTGGGTTTGGGTGTGCCTGTGGTGGTCAGCAATGTGGGTGGTCTGCCTGAAACAGTAAAAAGTGGTGTAACGGGCTATGTATGCCCGGCACCCCATGCGCCCGGTGCGCTCGATGCCTGGGTTCAAGCACTGGGTGCTGTGCTGGCCGAACCCCACAAAGCCCGTGACATGGCCGCACTGGGGCGGCAAACGGTGCTGGCCCAGTTTGGCAAACAAAGCAATATCGATGGTTTGGTGGGCACCATTCAAACACCAAGGCTGGGTCGATCCTGATGCCTTCGGTTCAGCGAATCGGTGTGTGGTTTGGCCAAGGGCTGCACAATGCCCTGGCAGCACGCGCCGCCTTGGGGCAATTGCAAGTGGAGCACCCCGGTGCAGATTGGGTTTTGTTCGGCCCCCGCAGCAGCTTGTTTTTGTTTGAAATGGATGAGCGGGTGCCCGTGTACATTCCTTTGCGCACCCTAGAGCCGCGCCGCCCTGCGCAAACTCGCCTTTCTTATTACCTCGAAAAACGCGCCCAGTTTAAAAAGCTGCGCGGCTTGAAGCTTGATCTGTGTATTGGGATTTCTGCTTCGGTACCCTTGCCTGAATTGAACCTGCAAGCGGCCACGCAGTTTCAGCACGTGCAAAAAATGTTGGGTATCAGCGGAGATTTTATACAGCAAGAGTTATCGGTTTTTCTGCAAGCTGAACGGTCTTTGTTGCAGGCTGGGCCCCAAGCCTTGGCTTATGCAACCCAGCTTTACCGCAAAACTTCACCCGGCCTGCCTAAGGCTGTGGCCTTGCTGTACGCAGAAGAAAATGCACCCGGTTTGGATATGCAATGGCAAGCCTTACACAGCAGCCTGGCCAAGCTAGATAGTAATGTGCACTTAACAGTGGCTGCAGTGATTGGGGAGAATCGCTTATTGGCCAGGCAATTAAACACCAGTCAGCCAGCTTGGCTACAACTGGCTTTGCCGCAAGCCATGGGCTTGATTGCGTACGCGGACCGGGTGATTACTTCTTCAGAAGTGATCACCCTAATTTGCGCCGAAATGGGCCGTTCAGACCGCCTCTTGTTGGTTAAAAGTCACAGTTAAGGCTTGGCTTTGGAAGCCACCCGCTTTGGGGTCGGCTTTACCTGGTTCTGAAATTCTAAGTTTTTCATTCGCAAGGCTTTTTGCGGTTCTCAAGGCGATTTTGGTGAATTGTTGATGTCATAAAACTATGGGTTTGATCAATTTCTCCTGTTGCACGTCAGCGACAAAAACACCGATTTCCCCATTCTCACACCACGATTTGGTTGGTCGGCCCAAGGGTCCCCGTGTACATTGTCTCTCGTGCCGCTAGAAATGGCGGCAAAGATTCAACCAACACTAATAAGGGTGAAATATGAACAAGAAGCTAGTAGCTGCTGCTCTGGGCCTGGCATTTGCCGCTCCAGTATTTGCTGATTCATCAAACGTAACTTTGTATGGTCGTGTACACCAAGTCTTAGACCAACAATCGACTGATACCGCCGGTGGGAACTTTGCCCTAGAAGATGCTTCTTCACGATTCGGTATTACCGGTCGCGAAGATCTGGGCGGTGGTTTAAGTCTTGTGTTTGGTTACGAGTTCTCCGTTAAGGCTGATGCCAACGCTGGTGTTGGTGGTCGCCACTCATACATCGGTATGAAAGGCGGCTGGGGTACTTTGGTGGCCGGCCAGCAAGATGGTGGTAATGAAACTGTTGCCCCTCTGTATACTCAAGCTGGCTTCCTTGGAAGCGTATCTAATCAAGCCGGTCCTCTGGTGGTGATCGGTGGTGGCGGTACAACATTCAGCAATGATGTAGCGATTCAACGTGTTCAGCGCTTGAACAATTCTTTCGGTTACAAAACCAATATTGGTGGAGTAGCTATTGAAGCGCGCCATGGTTTGAGCGGTGGTAACAACCAAGATACTGCAACAAACGCCGGCAACAACAACCCAAACAACACCGCAACTGCTTCGAAAGAAAACGGTTCGCGTCAAACTGAAGTTGCTGCAACCTACAAGCTGGGTGCGCTGACTGTTGGTGGTGGCTTCCAGATGTTTGACCAGCAAGGTCAAGATCCTTCAGTGTTTAACGCTGCCTCAACAGCTGGTCCCGCTGGTGCTGGTGCAAATGCAGAGCGCACAGTTCAGGGTATCATTACTTACAATTTTGGCGCATTCACATTGGGCGGCATGGTAGCACAAACTAGTTTATATGAAACCAACCCAGCCAATGGCGAAGACAGCAACACAGAATACCTGTTGTCAGCCACTGTACCTATGAGTGCGAACAGCGGTCTTTTCGGCATATACGCTGATTCCGAGCGCAACAATTTGGCAGCACCCGCCGAACTGACCCAAGCTCAAATCGCTTACTACTACGACTTCAGCAAGCGCACACGTACCTACGTGGGTTTCAACCGCCTGACAACTGAAACAGTTGCAACTGGTGCTGAAGCCGATCAGGACAACTTCACTATTGGTCTGCGTCACAACTTCTAATTCAACGTCAAGCTTAAGCTTGGTTTGAATGCAAAGCTTGAAAAAGCCACCTTCGGGTGGCTTTTTCTATTCAAGCCGAAGCAACATATGCACGTGAGTAATTGAAAAGATCAAACGAAAAAAAAGCACCTGAAATTACTCAGGTGCCGTCATTCAAGGAAATTTGACTGTCAAACGAATGATGTGCCTACTGCAGGTTCATGTCAAGCTGTACGCCGCACAAGGTGCTGCTGTAGCGTGTGGCGCTGCCGCTGTTGCTCATGCAACCCAGCGAGGTGGTTTGAAGTTGGTTCTCGGATACTTTCAAGCCAAAAAACAAATCGGGGTACTTGTTGCCTTCTTCACGGCTTAGTTTGAATACCCAATCTCCGGTACCCCACTGGGCACTCATGGGGGCTTTGTTGCGATCCTGGTTCAGTCTGAACCCATAACCAAGCCCACCGTTCTCAGAACTTGTCCAGCGGCCCCATTTGCTCAACGGGTTTTGCCCATCGATATTCAGGGTGACGCCGCCAGCTTGGGCACTGGCCAAAGTGGGTGCCAGCAAAGGTGTTAGCACCAAGCAGGCACAAAATAATGTTTTTTTCATGTTCTTATTCCCTTCAACAGCAGCAATTCAAGCAATTTGCGCTGTTTCGCATGCAAGGCTTTAATTATGCGCGTAATTTTGGTGTGGATAAAGCGGGAGAAGAGTTGTCTTCACCCCGCCAAACCATTGATTTGACTCAGGTATTTGAACCTGTTGTTTGGAATTTCTTGATTAAAAACAATGGGTTTTGCTGCTTAACTCTCAAGTCGCTTTAAGCCCAGTTTTTCGAATAACTTGGTGTCGCGTTCCAATTCCGGGTTGTCTGTTACCAACAGTTTTTCGCCGTAGAAAATTGAATTGGCACCTGCCAGGAAACAAAGCGCTTGGGTGCTCTCATTCATGCTTTCCCGGCCGGCTGACAAACGCACAAAACTGGTGGGCATGGTAATTCGTGCCACGGCAATGGTGCGCACAAAATCAAGCGGATCAATTTCGGCGTTGTCAGCCAGTGGTGTGCCTTCCACTTTCACCAAATTGTTGATGGGCACGCTTTCCGGTGGTTCGGCCATGTTGGCCAGTTGGGCAATCAGCCCGGCGCGTTGGTTTACCGTTTCACCCAAGCCCACAATGCCACCGCAACACACCTTGATGCCTGCATCGCGAACACGGTCTAGCGTGTCCAAGCGGTCTTGGTAGGTGCGGGTGCTGATAATGTCGCCATAAAAATCGGGCGAGGTGTCCAGATTGTGGTTGTAGTAATCAAGGCCAGCCTCTTGCAATTGCTTGGCTTGGTGTTCTTTCAGCATGCCCAGGGTAACGCAGGTTTCCAGCCCCATGGCTTTCACAGCGGTCACCATTTCGCCCACCGCATCAACCTGGTGGTCTTTGGGGCTGCGCCATGCAGCACCCATGCAAAAACGTGTGGCGCCTTTGTCCTTGGCGGCCTGTGCGGCTTTCAGCACTTCATCGATGGGCATCAGCTTTTCTGCTTCCACGCCAGTGTTGTACTTGGCCGATTGGGGGCAGTAGCCACAGTCTTCAGGGCAGCCGCCTGTTTTAATCGACAGCAGGGTAGACAGCTGCACGGTGTTCGCATCGAAATGCTCGCGGTGCACCTGCTGCGCCTTGAAAATAAGGTCGTTGAACGGCAGTGCGAACAGGGCTTCAATGGCCTCGACGCTCCAGCGTTGCTGATCAACGGCGGGTGGGGCTGTTTTTTTGTTTTCAACCCAGGTAATTTGGCTTTCCATGTGCATCCTTCAGAACAATTCGCTTCCGGGGCCGGGTGCAATCAGGCTGCCCCAGCGTTGTAATACGTGCATCAGTGTTTGGTAGGCGTTTTCCAGTGTCTCGGGCTCGGTGCAATAAGGCGGCACCCAATACACGGTGTTGCCCAGGGGGCGCACCACAATGCCCAGTTCCAGAAACGTTTGGCGTATCCATTGACTCGCGCTTGAACCATACTGACTGTGACTGGATTTTAGCTCAAAGGCCGCCACGGTGCCGCACACGCGCGGGTTTTCAATCAGGGGGTGGCAAGCCAAGGTGGGTAACCAGCGCTGGTGGGTGGCTTCAATGCGGTGAATGTTCGCCCATGTGCTTTCTTCATCGAACAAGGCGAGGCTGGCCAGGGCCGCAGCGCAACCCAATGGGTTTGCGGTGTAGGAATGGCCGTGCAGCAAGGCATGACCAACATGGTCGCTTAAAAACGCATCGTACACCGCTTGGCTGGTGAGTGTGGCTGCCATGGGCATGAAGCCGCCGGTGAGCCCTTTTGAAATACAAATGATGTCGGCTTGCCCCCCAAACTGTGCCACTTGTTCGGCGGCAAACAGAGTGCCGGTTCGGGCAAAGCCAGTGAATACTTCGTCGAATATCACCAGAACACCGACCGCTTCGCAGCGTTTGCACACTTCAGCCACATGGGCTGCGCGCATGAATCGCATGCCGCTGGCACCTTGAATCAAGGGCTCTAGTACCAGCGCAGCAATTTCACCTGCACTGTTTGCCAGCAAATGATCGAGTGCAGCCAGGGCCTGTTCTTCCATGCAGGCGCAAACACCGGTGGGTATGAAATCAACATGAAACAGCCAGGGTGCGAAGGGGGCGTAAAAACCACTGGATTTGCCAGTGGCCATGGCGCCGAAGGTGTCACCATGGTATCCACCTTCCAGCGCAACAATGCGATTTTTACTGGCCACACCCTTGTTTTGCCAATACTGAAAGGCCATTTTCAGGGCCACTTCAATGGCGGTGGACCCATTGTCGGAGTAAAACACCTTGGCCATGGGGGCTGGGGCGTTGTGAATCAGGCGTTCGGCCAACTGCACAGCGGGCGGGTGGGTTACACCCGCGAACATCACATGTTCAAGCTCAAGTGCTTGTTGTGCAATCGCCTTCGCAATGGTGGGGTTGCTGTGCCCATGAATATTCACCCACCAGCTTGAAACGGCATCAAAGTACTTGTTGCCTTGGGCATCGACCAAAAACTCACCTTCACCATGTACCACTGCCAAAGGTGGCGAAGCGGTTTGCATTTGCGTGAAGGGGTGCCAGCAGTATTGCGAATCCAGTTCAAGCAATTCGGTGTGGGTAAGTTGTTTCATAGGGGCTTACAAACTGCCTAGCGCGCGAATAAGCCGCTCTGGCATGCAAAATTCAGCCAGTGCCTGCGGGCTCAATTCATTGAAAACCGGCAATTCAGCCAACACCGGTACTTCCCCAAAATGTTCAATGGCTTCGCGGTTGGCTGGGTGTGTTTCACCCACCATCACCACGCCCAACACAGGCACGCCAGCAGCTTTCAAGGCCTGCAGTGAAAGGCAGGTGTGGTTAATTGTGCCAAGCCCGCTGCGGGCCACCAGCAGGGCGCAGCTGTTCAGGTGTTTCATCAGGTCGAGCATGGTGTCGCGCCAGTTCAAGGGTACCATGCACCCGCCGGCGCCTTCGATAATCAGTCGCTCTGCTTTGGGCAACACAAAGTCACTGAGCTGAATCTTTATGCCATCAATGTCTGCCGCCTGGTGGGGCGACAAGGGCTGGGTGAGGCGATACGTTTCCGGGTGCACTGTGCAGCCGCTCAAGCGAGCAATCCACTCGCTGTCGCTGCCACCGTCAAGCCCGCTTTGAACGGGTTTCCAGTAATCGGCTTGCCAGTGTTTGCACAACCAGGCGCTAGCGATTGTTTTACCGATGCCGGTGTCGGTGCCAGTCACAAACAAATGTTTCACGGCCGTTCCAGATAGTAAAAACCAATGTGGTAGTTCATGGTGCAGGCTTCGCCCAAGGCGGATATTACCTTGCGAAGGTTCACTGGCGTGTGGTTTACGCGGGGTTGGTCTGCACCAATGGCACGCAGGCTGCGTGCAAAGGAAAGCCCATCAGGATGATGGTCCAGAAAGTTTTTGGTGTGGTGTGCAGTGCTGGCGGCAATGCCCTCAGCAACCAGTGCGTTCAGGATGTTTTGCAAATCATCGTGGCTGGGCAAGGGCCGCAAGCCACTGGTTTGCCCCGTGTCCTCGTGCGCTACCTCCCAGGCTTGAAATGAGCCATCCAGCAACACACTGAATGCGATGGTATTGGACACCGAGAGCCAGCGTCGAATGGCCTCTTCAATGTTGCTGAACCATTGCGCGCACATGCCTGACACCAGCAGTGAATGGTTTGGAATCCACAGGTGTTCTACGGCCAGCTCCTCGCCATTGAGTAGGTGGGTGTGCAGGCGCTCAGTGGGGTACTTGCGCTTCAGCTCGGTGAGCATGCCTTGCGCCAAATCAACGGCATGCACGGCGCTTTGCGGAAATTTGTTCAACAAATGCTCGGTTAAAAAACCGGTGCCACTGCCCACATCGACGCAAGCCTTTGGGTTGAAATTGACCGGCAGCATTTGATCCAGCCACTGACCCAGATGTTGGGCTGAGTGTTTCTGCACGCGAGCATGGTGATCGTAATCGCGGGCAGCATCGGAAAAGCGGCTTGAGGCAGCCCGGGCTGAATTCGGTTTTCGCGGCAATGCGTTTTCAGACATTTCAATGTAGCTTGAAATTAATGCTGGCTAAGAAGGGGCAACAAGATGTCAGTATACCGCGCAGGGGCGGTGGCAATGCCTGCGTGCTCGGAAGCCAGTGTGTACAGCCCACGGTTTTGCTGTTTCAGTGTGGGATCGAAGCATTGCTGTGCCAGCGCGAGTGGCACTATTTCATCCCTGTTGCTGGCCCAGGCGTGCAATTCTGCACCATGGGAAAGGGCCTGTTGCAAGGCCTGTGCAGCGTTTAACGTTTGCATGCTGCGCAGGTCGGCCAACAAGGTTTGTTCGTTCAAAGTGGCCCAGTGCGCATCGTGCCCGCAGCGTTTGTGAAAGTCTGCCAATACCTCGGCCATATTCTGTTCGGCCTTGTGGATCATGCGGGCAAGCACCCGGTTGTTGGTGAAGTGCGTAAATCCGTGCAAGCTGAACAGGCTGTGCCAGCGCACTGAAAAATCAAGCAGTTTCGAAAACCCGAGCGAATGCCCGAGGCCCAGCCAGGGTACTTCGGCGTGGGCCAGTACCAGGCTGTGCAGCACTTCAGCGGGGTAGTGCACCCAAGGGCTCTGGTTGTTGATCCCCTGTGTGTAAATCATCAGACCTTGCCGGGCTTGCTCGGGAAAATAGCCTGCTTCCAGGCAGACAAACAAGGTGGTGTTGCGTGTATTTGCTGGCAGGGCATTGAGCAAGGCGTTGAAAAAACGGTGGTTGTAGCCCCAGCCGTGAGCCATGAACAGCACTTGTGTAATTTCGGGCTGCTTCATGCGCTCACCTTCCAGTGGGTGAGCGCGTGCAGCAGTTGCTCATACACGGCTTGCTGGTGGCCTGTGTTGAGTGCAAGTCGAACTCGCGCAGCATTTGGCGGTACCGTGGGCGGGCGCACTGCAGATGTTCGAATACCCGCTTGCTGCAAATGGGCTTTGAGTTCGAGGCATGCGGTGTTGCTGCCCACCACCAGGGGCACAATGTGGGTGTTCGATAACCCCGTGTCGAACCCCTGTTCATGTACGCGGCTGCGCAGTGTTTCGGCGGCAGTGTGCAGCGCGCACCGATCCTTGTTCAGGTTTGGAATGATTTCCAGGGCTTTGCTGACCGCACCAATCACGAAAGGCGAGGGCGCAGTGGAATACACAAAGCCTGTGCAGCGGTTGACCAAATATTGCTTGAATGTTTCGCTGCATGCGATGTAGGCACCGCTTACCCCCACAGCCTTGCTGAAAGTGCCCATGATCACCCAGTGCCCCATGGCTTTCAGAGCGTCAATGGCAGGGTCGGTTATCGCACCCAGTCCGCGTCCCTGTGGGCCCCATACACCTGTGGCATGCGCTTCATCCAGGTACACCACAGCCTTGTGTTGCAGGGCAATTTCTGCGAGTTGTTCAACCGGCAGCAAATCACCTTCCATGCCAAAAACTGTTTCTGACACAATGATTTTCGGCTGCGTGGATTCGGTGTGTTTGGCCAGCAGTTCAGCCAAATGCGCCATGTCGTTGTGGCGAAACCGAATTTGTTTCACGCCTGCCAACTGGCAGGCGTGGTGCAGGCTGGCGTGGTTCAGTCGGTCGGTGAAAACCAAAGGATCAACGCCACTCCACAGGCTTTTGTCCAGCAGAGCGGCAAGCCCGCTGGCATTGGCTTGGTAACCACTTGAAAACACCAGCGCGGCTTCAGCGTTTTTGAATTGTGCAACTTGCGATTCCAGTTGTTCAAAGCAGTCCAGGTTGCCTGACAACAAACGCGATCCGGTTGCGCCTGCGCCGTATTTTTTCGCGCATTCATGGCCTGCTTCGACAATGTCGCCGCGCTGGGCCAGGCACAAGTAATCGTTGCTGGAGAAATCAAATGCACGCTGGTTCAATGGGCAGGGCAGCAACACCCGCTTCAAGCTGTCTTGGGCCAAAAGTTCAAGGCGTTGTTGGCTGGCTTGGCTCAGGTTCATCGCTGTTCAGGTCAGAATGATGTCGTAGTGTTCCTGCACAAATAGGTTGTCCACTTGCAAGGTAATTGGCTTGCCCACAAATTCTTCCAGCATGCCCAGGTGTTGCGCTTCTTCTTCCAGAAACAGGTCAATCACGGCTGGGCTGGCCAGAATACGAAATTCTTTGGGGTTGAACTGGCGGCTTTCGCGCACAATTTCCCGCATTATTTCGTAAGCCACGGTTTGCGCAGTTTTTACCTGCCCCTTGCCTTGGCAACTTGGGCAAGGTTCGCACAACAAATGCGCCAGGCTTTCGCGGGTGCGTTTGCGGGTCATTTCCACCAAGCCCAGTGCAGAAAAGTCAGTCACGCTGGTTCGGGCGCGGTCCCGGTCCAGGGCTTTCTGCAATTCGTTCAATACGGCTTTTTTGTGTTCCTCGGTACTCATGTCGATAAAGTCGATCACAATGATACCGCCCAAATTGCGCAGGCGAAGTTGGCGCGCAATGGCGTGTGCGGCTTCCAGGTTGGTTTTAAAAACCGTTTCTTCAAAATTGCGTGCACCAATAAAACCGCCCGTGTTCACATCGATTGTGGTCAATGCTTCTGTTTGGTCGATGATCACATAGCCGCCCGATTTTAAATCAACACGGCGGCCAAGCGCCTTTTGCAACTCGTCTTCGATGTTGTACAGCTCGAACAGGGGGCGCTCGCCCTGATGCAGTTGCAGGCGGTCTTTGGTTTCCTGTGCGTAGGTTTCAGCAAAGGTCAGCAGGTTTTTCAGGGTTTCTTTTGAATCAATCAGAATGGCTTGGGTGTCAGCACTCACCAGGTCGCGCACCACGCGCTGTGCCATGGTCAGGTCTTCGTAAATCAGGCTGGGTGCAGGTTTGGTGCGGGTCAGTTCCAGCATTTCGCGCCAGCGGGTGCGCAGGTAGTTCACATCCGCTGTCAATTCTTCATCAGTGGCTTCTTCGGCATGGGTGCGAATGATGAAACCGCCCGTGTTTTCTGGCAGCAGCCGGGTTAGCTTGGCGCGAAGTTCTTCACGTTCGCCTTCGTTTTCAATACGCTGCGAAACACCAATGTGCGGGTCTTGCGGCAGGTGCACCAGCATGCGGCCAGCCAGGCTGATCTGCGTGGTCAGTCGCGCACCTTTGGTGCCCAGGGGGTCTTTGCTGACCTGCACAATAATGGTTTGCCCTTCGAACACCATTTTTTCAATGGCGGGTGGGGGGTTGCCGTTCTGTTTCGATTGGTGGTGGTTGTAGGTGCGGTGTTCCCACAGGTCGGCCACATGCAGAAATGCGGCGCGTTCAAGGCCGATGTCGACAAATGCAGACTGCATGCCGGGCAGCACGCGCACCACTTTTCCCAGGTACACATTGCCCACAATGCCGCGGGTTGAAGTGCGTTCAATGTGAAGTTCTTGTACAGCACCGTGCTGAACAATGGCCACGCGCGTTTCCTGCGGTGTCACGTTCACCAGTATTTGTTCGTTGATCATCTTTTGCTTCTTGGGTATTAATCGATTCTTTTTGTAGCCTGGGCCACCGTTTGGATATGGCGCATCAATTCGCTGGTTTCAAACAGTGGTAAACCCATAATGCCAGAATGACTGCCGGAAATGTGACGAACGTATTGCCCTGCGATCCCCTGAATGCCGTAGGCACCCGCTTTGTCGAAAGGTTCGCCGCTGGCAATGTAGGCATGGATGAAGGTTTCAGGAAGTGGTGCGAATTCAACATGCGAGGTTTGCACCGTATTTTGGGTAGCAAGGGTGCGCCCATGGTTGCTCAGCCACGCGCCTGCCACTGCCGTGTGAACTTCGTGGATGGTGTTGGACAAGCTTTGCAGCATTTGAATGGCCTGTGCGGCATTTTCCGGTTTGCCCAGAATATTGCCATTCAGTGCCACAGTGGTGTCGGCGGCCAGCACCAGCCCGCTAAATTGCTGCGCACGCATGGCCTCAAGCGCGGCATTCAGTTTCAGTTGCGTAACCCGTTGCACGTACAGCAAGGGGTCTTCGTGCTCAAAAGGCGCTTCGAGTGCCTCGGCCTCTGGGCTACTCTGCGCCAAGAACACCTGCACTTGCAATCCAAGGGTTTGAAGCAATTCGAGCCTGCGCGGGCTGCGTGAAGCAAGCCAAACCAGGCTAGGTAAGCCGCTGTGTTCCGGGCGAGCGGGTGTGTTCATGGTTGGGCTTATTCGCGGTGGTATGGATGCCCAATGGTAATTGAAAATGCGCGGTACAGCGCTTCTACCACCAGCACGCGCGCCAGTGCATGGGGCAGGGTGAGGTCGGAAAGCCGCCACATGCCTTGGCATTGTTGCTTCAGGGTTTCATCCAGGCCGTCGGCGCTGCCAATCAGCAGGCACAATGTTTCACTGCTGTTGTGCCATTTCTGAAGTTGCTCAGCCAAGGCTTTGCTGGTGTGGCGCTCACCCCGTTCATCGAGTGCAACCACCCGTGCGCCATTGGGTATGGCCGCACGAATGCGCTCGGCTTCTTTGGCGAGAATTTGGTCAACGGGTTTGCCTGCAGACCGGTCTTCCGGTTTCAATTCTTTGATGGTCAGTTTCCAGTCGTTCGGAAAGCGTTTCTGGAACTGATCAACGGCCTGTTGCGCCCATGGCTCGATTTTGTGAGACAGGGCGATGACGTGGATTTTCAAAGCGAAGAGAAAAACTTAGTTGTACTGGCTTGAGTAGGCCTCGGCCTGTTGCGGGAAATAATCCACGCCGGGCATGGGTTTGCTTAGACTGTGCGGGTTCAACTTCACGCGCACTGGCTTGCCACCCCAAATTTCTTCCAGGTTGTAATACTCGCGAATGGCGGGTTGCATCAAATGCACCACCACATCGCCAAGGTCGACCAGTACCCATTCGCCTGTGTCTTCACCTTCGGTGCTGAACACTTCACCGCCAGCCTCCTTGGTTTTCTCGCGAACGTTGTTGGCCAAAGCGCGGGTTTGGCGGTTTGAAGAGGCTGAGGCAATGATGACTCGGTCAAAAACACCGGTAAGGTGGGTCGTGTCGAAGATGGCGATGTCTTGTGCCTTGATGTCTTCGAGGGCGTCAATCACGACGCGCTGCAATTTACGCAATTCCATGCAATTCCAAAGGTTTGTTAATTGCCTGAATTCTAACAACTTTCAGGGCTGGGCGCGACCATAAACTGGGTGCTGTGTCAGGTACTTGAACACGGCGGTGGGCAGGCAGGCTTCAAGTGTGAAGCGGGCGGTTTCTGCCACCTCGGCATTGGCTGAGCCCAGTAGCTCGAATTGTCTCCGAATTTGGGTTGAGCTGATGTTCACGCTGGGCATGGGTATACGAAACAGGCGATCTTGAAGTAAATGTCGTTTTAATGCCTCGGGTACCTGAAAATCGCCCCATTGGGTGCGGTCTACCACGCCAATGCGGGCGTAATCAAACAGGCTTTGCCAGTGTTTCCAGCTGGTCAGGTTGGCCAGTTGGTCAGCCCCAATCACGAAAGAAAACTTGTGGTCGGGGTGCTGTTCGCTGAGTTTTTCGAGCGTGTCCACGGTGTAGGTGGGCCCTTCATGCTCAATTTCGAAGGGCTCTACGCGCCAAGAGTGCACGCCATCAATGGCCAGTTCAACGAGTTTTTTCCGAACGTCGGCAGGTGCAAGCTCGGCATTGGGTTTTTGCCAAGGCTGGCCTGCGGGCATGAACCACACTTCATCGGCCATGCACTGTGCTTGGGCTGAACGAGCCATTTGCAAATGCCCCATGTGGATGGGGTTGAACGTGCCGCCGATGATGCAGATTTGCCGTGTGGGCATGGAGTGGTGTTGGAAGTAACAATTGCCCTTAGTTTACCTCAGGGCTTAGTTGGCTTTGTTCATGGGGTTAGGTGTTTGAACCTCGCGCAAGGCACTTGCCGCCTCTTGCCAATTGGAAATGTTGGCAATTGTGGGGGATGTGTCTTTGAATATCGACTCGAGTAAATTAAGTTTACCTTGCGAAAGTTGGGAGTAAATTGCCCGTGTTTCAAGTTGAATTTGGGATGGAAGAAGTAGCGCCAAGCCCGATTTAACCGGGTCAATCGGAGTTTCTGGACTCTCGCTGGTGTAAGAATTTAAATCAAGGATGGTTGAAATTAGCGCAAGCCTACTATGGCCAAGACAGGCTTGCTCAGCCTGATGGCGGAAGTGGGAAAGAGCACTGTGCAGTTCTTTAAGGGTGACTTTTGTCTCTAGCAGTTGAGAGACTGGAAGTGTTATTTTATTTATAGCAGCTTTTTGGGTATCACAACGTCTTAGTGCGTCCTCGTAAGCCACGGTTGCTTCGGATAGCTGGTTTGTTAGGTAGGTTTTTACTTGATCGGCAGCTATAGCGTGGGTTGAGATTGCTGTCAGCATAGTAAATATGCAAATGAACCTAGTCTGCACGACAACCTCCGTAAATATTTTGCCAAAAAATCGCATGGTTTCGATCGTAGTTTAGCTGGTAGTGTTCCCACATCAGCAATGCGTCAGTTTGAATACTTCGCTTCAGTATTTTCGGGATTTGATTCATGGCGTGCGCCCACAACTCCCAATCTGTGTTGTAAATGTTGTAAGTAACCTCAGCGACACTGGCTTTGAAAAATATCGAATAGAACACAGAGCTACCAAGAATGACCGCCAGGGCTGTTGAAGCTTCTTTGCGGGTAGTAATCAGTTGGAGAGCTTTTCGCGAACGGCTATCGGGAGTGAAGTTCTGAAGTATTTCGCAGGTTTGCATTTTCCGGGCCAGAAATTGTGTAAACCGGCAAACTAGCAAATTTTATTTGAAGTTGATAAACAGTCACTCGGGTCACCTCGGACTTTGTCGGTGCCGGAGTTGGATAATTGAGTTTGATTGATCACCGTTCAATAAAACCGGGTAATTCAAATCAATGGTTCTTTTTTACATGTGAAGAGAGAGGTTGCAACAAAGTACATATGTTTCGCAGTAGGGAGAATAGGTTTTCTCGAGCGATTATTGTACTCATGCCTATGGGGCTAATTAATGGACTGTATTTTCTGTCAAATCGTAAGTGGACAACAACCTTCGCATAAAATTTGGGAGGATGACAAATACCTAGCCTTTCTGTCGATTTTTCCAAATACTGAAGGATTTAGTGTTGTTATCCCGAAAAAGCACCTGTCCAGTTATCTTTTTGACCAGCCTGAAGTTGAGGTGGCGGGATTGATTCTCGCAAGTCAAAAGGTTGCCAAGATTCTTGATGGTTTTTTTTCAGATGTTGGTCGAACAGGTGTGATATTTGAAGGCTATGGCGTGGATCACCTGCACTGCAAGTTATTTCCAATGCACGGAACAGGAAGCGATTCGAAATTCAAGAAAATATCATCTCGCGTAAACAAGTTTTTTGAGCGCTATGAAGGCTATATTTCTTCACACGACCATGTTCGCGCAGACGACAAAGAGTTGGCTGAATTGGCCCATGGCATTAGAAACTCTTATTAATGTGGGCCTGTTTGTAAGAGAAACAGCCCCTGTGGTTTACTTATTAGGTACAAAAAACTAGATCCAATTTTTATCGATCAAAAAATCGGTGTACAGCCTAGCTTCCGCACTGCCTGCCTCAGGTTGCCAGTCATAGCGCCATTTCACCTGCGGGGGCATGCTCATCAAAATGGATTCGGTGCGACCACCGCTTTGCAGCCCAAACAAGGTGCCGCGGTCGAACACCAGGTTGAATTCAACGTAGCGGCCTCGCCGATAGGCCTGGAAGTCGCGTTCGCGTTCGCCGTAGGCCATGTTCATGCGGCGCTCAACAATGGGCAGGTAGCCTTTCAAAAAGGCATCTCCCACTCTGCGGGTCATTGCAAAGCTCTGCTCAAAACCCAGCTCGGAAAAATCATCGAAAAACACACCGCCTACACCGCGGGGTTCTTTGCGGTGCTTCAGATAAAAATACTCGTCGCACCATTTCTTGAACTTGGCATGGTAGTGCGCACCAAAGGGGTCGAGTGCATTTTTGCAGCTTTGGTGAAAGTGTTTCGCGTCTTCTTCAAAGCCGTAGTAGGGGGTTAAATCCATGCCGCCGCCGAACCACCATACCGATTCGCCTTCCACGGTGGTGGCTGCAAACAGGCGCACATTCATGTGCACTGTGGGTACATAAGGGTTGCGGGGGTGAAATACCAATGACACACCCATGGCTTCGAAGCTGGCACCCGCGAGGCCTTGGCGGCTGGCGGTGGCTGAGCCGGGTAGCTTATCGCCCATCACGTGGCTGAAATTGACACCGCCACGCTCCAGTAAACTGCCTTCTTCCAGCACGCGGCTGCAACCGCCGCCACCTTCTGCACGCTCCCATGAATCGTTCAAAAAAGGCTTGCTCTCGAACTGACCAATGCCCTCAATGATGCTGCTTTGAAGGCCTTGGAGGTATTGCTTCACCTGATTCAGTTCAGAGGGTGTCATTGTTCTAAGTCCTGATTACTTGCGATTGATGGCGCGGTAGCCAATGTCGCTTCTAAACTGCATGCCATCAAAGCTGATGGTGTCGATCAATTCATAGGCTTTGGCCTGCGCCTGGCGCACGGTGTCTCCCAAAGCCGTGGCGCACAGAACCCGGCCACCTGAAGTCACGGCCTTGCCGTTTTGCTCGACAGTTCCAGCATGAAACACCACTGCCTGGTCGCTGGCTTCAGCGCGCAGGGTGATTTCATCGCCAGTGCGCGGGGTTTGCGGATAGTTGTGCGCGGCGATCACCACACCCAAAGCCGTGCGGCGGTCCCATTCTGCTTCAACCTTGTCCAGCGTACCGTCAACGGCGTGGTCGAGCAAATTCACGAAGTCGCTTTTCAGGCGCATCATGATGGGTTGGGTTTCCGGGTCGCCCATGCGGCAGTTAAACTCCAGCACTTTGATGTCGCCCTTGTCGTCGATCATTAAGCCCGCATACAAGAAGCCGGTGTACACCAAGCCGTCTTTTTTCATGCCGGCAATGGTGGGGTAAATTACTTCTCGCATCACGCGGGCATGCATGGTCGGCGTAACAACCGGGGCCGGGCTGTACGCACCCATGCCGCCGGTGTTGGGGCCTTGGTCGCCGTCCAGCAAACGTTTGTGATCCTGGCTGCTGGCCATGGCCAAGGCGTTCACGCCATCGACCATCACAATAAAGCTGGCTTCTTCGCCTTCCAGAAATTCTTCAACTACCACACGCGAACCGGCGCTGCCCATGCTGTTGCCCAGCAACATGTCGTCAATGGCCTGGTGGGCTTCTTCGAGGCTCATTGCCACCACAACGCCCTTGCCCGCGGCCAATCCGTCAGCCTTGATCACAATCGGTGCGCCTTTGGCGTTCACATAATCGTGGGCCTTGGCAGCGTCGGTAAATGTTTCATATTCGGCGGTTGGAATTTTGTGCCGCTTCATGAAGGCCTTGGCGTAGTCCTTTGAGCTTTCCAGCTGGGCAGCCAGTTTGGCTGGGCCAAAAATACGCAATCCACGTTGGCGAAACAGATCAACTACTCCGGCGGCCAGCGGTGCCTCAGGGCCAACTACTGTAAGGTGCACTTGTTCTTTGGCCGCAAAATCGGCCAGTTCAGCCAGGTCGCTGATCGGCACATTTTCCATTTTGGCTTCCAGGGCAGTGCCGCCATTGCCGGGTGCAACAAATACCTTTGTTACACCTGGGGTTTGGCAAATACGCCACGCCATGGCGTGTTCGCGGCCGCCTGATCCAATCACCAAAATTTTCATGTCTGCAGTGCTCCGTACTTTTTACTCGTTGATGATCACGTTGGTGTAAACCTGTTGCACGTCGTCCAGGTCTTCCAGCATGTCAATAATCTTTTGCATGCGAATGGCGTCGTCGCCTTCCAGCTCGGTTTCGCTGGCTGGTTTCATGGTCAGTTCTGCGTTTTCGAATTGCATGTTCGCAGCTTCAAACGCTGTTTTCAGGGTATGAAACTCAGGCACAGGACAAGTTACTTCGATCACACCGTCGTCAGAGGTAATCACGTCGTCGCCACCGTTTTCCAGTGCCACTTCCATGATCGTGTCTTCGCTGTGGCCTGGGGCAAAAATAAATTGGCCACAATGCTTGAACATAAAGGAAACCGAGCCATCGGTGCCCAAATTGCCGCCGTGCTTGGTCAGCGCGTGGCGAACTTCAGCCACCGTGCGCACTTTGTTGTCTGTCATGCAATCGATAATGACTGCTGCGCCGCCCACGCCATAGCCTTCGTAGCGAATTTCCTCGTAGTTCACGCCCTCGGCTTCACCGGTCGCCTTGGCAATGGCACGCTGCACGTTGTCTTTGGGCATGTTGGCAGCCGCTGCTTTTTCCATGGCCAGGCGCAAACGTGGGTTGGTGGCAACCTCGCCGCCGCCCACACGGGCTGCCACGCTGACCTCACGAATGATTTTCGTCCACACCTTGCCGCGTTTTTCATCCTGCCGGTTTTTACGGTGTTGAATGTTGGCCCATTTACTGTGTCCTGCCATGGCTCACTTTCTGTTGTTGAATCAAAGAGGTGCGATTTTATCACCACCACGCACCTGCCGTATTGCCCAGAAAGGAATCTACAGCGATAATCTGCGCGGGTATTGGACTTTTACATTTGTATACATTCAACAAGGAGGCAACGTGAGTTTGCTCAAAGACTTCAAGGCGTTTGCAGTAAAAGGCAATGTGGTTGATTTGGCTGTGGCGGTGATTATCGGTGGCGCGTTCAGCGGCATCGTTAAAAGCCTGGTCGACGATGTGATCATGCCGATTGTGGGTCGTATTTTTGGCAGTCTCGATTTCTCCAACTTGTATTTGCCATTGGCTGAAATTCCAGCTGGCGTGGCCCCCACACTGGCCGCTGTCAAGGCTGCAGGCGTACCCGTGCTGGCTTACGGCAGTTTTATTTCGGTGTTGATCAATTTCATCATTCTGGCTTTCATTATTTTCATGATGGTTCGTCAGGTCAGCAAACTGACTCAAGCCCTGATCAAGGAAGAGGAAGCTGCACCAGCCGCGCCAGCGCCCACTCCTGAAGATATTCTGTTGCTTCGTGAAATTCGTGATTCATTGAAGAAGTAATTTAGACTGGCTTCTCCAGATTCGCAGTAGTACAATCGAAGACTGAATCTGGAGAGTGGCTAGCGCGTATCTGTGCTGGTCCGCCGAAGGCGCAATCCCCATGAACGCTCAGGCTTCAGTACAGGTTCAAGAATTCAAATCTGGAGAGCGCTGTGCGCGGCCAATCGCCGCGTAAGTACAGCCGCCGAAGAGGCAAGCAACGCAACCCGTTGTGAATCTTTCAGGCAAATGGACAGAGAGGGGCTACAAGGCAAATGGTTTGCCGAAAGCCCTTTTTACTGTTTGTGGAGCCTTTTCCTCATGAAAGCTATTGTTCTCGGTGCTGGTGTTACCGGCATTACTTCCGCCTGGTTTTTGAAAAAAGAAGGTTTCGACGTCACTGTGGTAGACCGTCAGCCTGCCGCAGGCATGGAGACTTCGTTTGCCAACGGTGGCCAAATTTCCGTGTCCCATGCCGAACCTTGGGCCAACCCCGGTGCCCCCAAGAAAGTGCTGAAGTGGTTGATGAAGGAAGACGCGCCCCTGCTGTTCCGTTTGCGCGCCGATGCCCGCCAGTGGCGCTGGGGCATGCAGTTTTTGCGTGAATGTACGCCTGAAAAAACCCGTCACAACATCATCCAGATGGTGAACTTGGGTACATTCAGCCGCAGCACCCTTCAAGAACTGCGCGCCGAGACCGGCATTGAGTACAACTGCCTCACCAAAGGTATTTTGCATTTCTATACCAACCAGCAAGAATTTGACGATGCATTGGAACCCGCTGAAATCATGCGCGAGTTTGGTTGCGATCGAAAAGTAATCAGCGCTGAAGAAGCGGTTCGCCTTGAGCCCGCTTTGGCGACTGTAAAAGACAAAATTGCAGGCGCCACCTTTACAGATGCCGATGAAAGTGGCGATGCGCATGTGTTTACCCAAAACCTGTCGAAGCTTTGTGCAGCCAAGGGTGTTGAATTCAAGTACGACACTGCAATTTTGGGCCTGGATACCGAAGGCGGACAAATCAGTGGTGTGCGTGTGCGTGGCGCAGATGGTCAGGTCCAAGTGCTGAAAGCCGACAAGTACCTGCTGTGCATGGGCAGCTACAGCCCCATGTTGGTGAAGGACCTGGGCGTTGACCTGCTGATTTACCCAGCCAAAGGTTACTCGGCCACCCTGCAAATCGACGACGCCAGCAAGGCCCCACAAGTCAGCCTGACAGACGATGAATACAAACTGGTATTCAGCCGTCTGGGCGACAAGTTGCGCATTGCAGGTACCGCAGAATTGAATGGCTACAGTACCAACTTGAACCATGTGCGTTGCCAGGCAATTACCCGCCGTGTCATGGAACTGTTCCCCGGCATGGCCGACCCAGAGCAGGCTGTGTACTGGACGGGTTTGCGCCCCGCAACACCCTCGAATGTGCCGTACATTGGTGTGTCCAAAATTTCAAACCTGTACCTGAACACAGGCCACGGTACCTTGGGTTGGACTCACTCGTGTGGCTCAGGCCGATCAATCGCCTCCATCATGAATGGCAAGCAGCCCGAACTGGATTTCGCATTTACTGGAATTTCTTCCAAGAAGGGCGAGGCCTTGGCCGTTGCCTAAGGCTTGTTTTTGCTAACATCAGCGCATTCGCCAACAGGATGTGCTGATGTCTGATTCTGCAAACAAAAATACCCATGCCGGGGCTGACAACGCCCCAGCCTCCAATTTTCTTCGCAACATCATCGATGCGGACTTGAAAAAGCCCGAGTACCAGGTGCGCCCATGGGGCGGCCGGCCTGGCGGTGCCGATGCGCACGAAGGTGCGCCCGCTGACCCAGCAAGCATTCGCTTGCGTTTCCCGCCTGAGCCCAACGGTTATTTGCATGTGGGCCACGCCAAGGCCATTTGCGTGAATTTCGGTTTGGCCAAGGAATACGGCGGCGCTTGCCACATGCGCTTTGACGACACCAACCCTGAAAAAGAAAGCGAAGAGTTTGCGGATTCGATTCTGGATGCGGTGCATTGGCTTGGTTTTCGGTGGGAAAACTTCGGCGACGACAACCTGTATTACGCCAGCGATTATTTTGAGTTTATGTATCTGGCGGCTGAGTTTCTGATCCAGGCGGGCTTGGCCTACGTGGACGAACAAAACGCCGACGACATGCGGGCCAATCGGGGCACCTTGAACCAAGCGGGTGTTGATTCACCGTTCCGCAACAGGCCTGCCGAAGAAAGCTTGGCCCGCTTCCGTGCCATGCGCGCCGGTGAATTGCCAGACGGTGCTGCCGTGCTGCGTGCCAAAATCGACATGGCCAGCCCGAACATGAACATGCGCGACCCGGCCATTTACCGCATTCGCCGTGCCTTTCACCACCGCACAGCCGATGACTGGTGTATCTACCCCATGTATACCTTTGCGCACCCCATTGAGGATGCGCTGGAGCGTATTACCCATTCCTTCTGCACACTGGAATTTGAGGACCAACGCCCCTTCTATGATTGGTTGCTGAACAACCTGGCCAGCGAACACAAGGCGGCCGATGGTAGTGTGCTGAAGCCCATGTTGAGCCACCCGCTGCCCAAGCAAATTGAATTTGCACGTTTGAACCTGAGCTATGTGGTGACCAGCAAGCGCAAATTGCAGCAATTGGTGACCGAAAACAAACTCAGTGGATGGGACGATCCCCGCATGCCGACCATCGTGGGTTTGCGCCGTCGTGGGTATACCCCTGAAGCGATTCAGTTGTTCTGTGCCCGAATTGGTGTGTCCAAATCGGACTCCTGGATTGACTATTCCGTGCTGGAAGGCGCATTGCGCGACACGCTGGACCCAATCGCTCACCGCGCGGTGGCGGTGCTGGATCCTATTCCGCTGATTCTCGACAACGTAGACGACGACTGGGCCGACTTGTGTACAGCGCCGGTTCACCCGCATCACCCCGAGTGGGGCATGCGCCAGTTCACAATCGGCAAGCGTCTGTGGATTGAGGCAGAAGACTTTCAGGAGAACCCGGAGAAAAAGTTTTTCCGCCTGTTTCCCGGCAACAGGGTTCGATTGCGTTATGGCTATGTGATTGAGTGTACCGGCTGCGACAAAGATGAAAGCGGCAAGGTGACTGCAGTGCATGCCCAGGTGTTTCTGGATAGCAAATCGGGTACTCCGGGTGCAGATACCTACAAGGTGAAAGGCAATATTCACTGGGTGGATGCAGAGGACTGCCTGCCCGCCACGGTGCGCCTTTATGATCGCCTGTTTACCGAAGAGCACCCAGATTCAGGTGGCAAGAACTTCATGGACAGCTTGAACCCGAATTCACTGACCGAGGTGAAGGCTTACCTGGAAGCGGGTTTGAAAGACGCCTTTACTGGGACAATTTACCAGTTTGAGCGCCATGGTTATTTTGTACACGACCTGAAAGACAATACCTTGGACAACCCGGTGTTTAACCGGGCGACTACGCTGAAGGACAGTTGGAGTAAATAGCCAATTCATCGGGTACACTAGCCCTCGGACTAGGTATTCAGAATATGGCAACGAACCCAAACTACAATATTCGAGGTGCGCTGCTGACCATCCTGAACGGGATGGGTCCAGACACCGAGCACGAGGCGGACATTGCCCACCTGTGCCACCTCATGGAATGGTTTCGAGAAGGGGCTTCTGGCTCTGACTTCGAAATCGAGCGGCGATTCTCCATGCTGGTGGAGGCGCTTGAACAGTCCAATGACCTGCGCGTACAGGTCAAAGGCTATCTTGAACAATTCCTGAAAGAGTCACGTTACAGGTATACCTTTGCCGAGCTCGGTATTCTGGGCAACGAAACATTTGGTCAGGCCATGAAAAACAGGATCTTTCAGCGCCTGTTGCCTGCCACGGTCGAAGACAAAACTGTGCGTGAATCGCTTAGCCTGATGTTCACCAAGCCGGATGACCATGAGTGGCTTGAGTCGATCAGTGTGGCAAGCTGGACTCGTCTGTTTCATGTGCTGGAATGGCTAGACCCCGCCATGCCTCTGTGGAAGCGCATTCAGCACGAAATGCTTGAGGCCATGGAAATGCTCGCGGTGCGAATCGCTGCCCTTGGCATTGATTCTGAAGTGGTACGCTGCCTCGGTATTTCAGAGCGGCACACTTCCCCCTTCGTTGAGCAGCACCTTGAATTGCGCAATATGATTGGGCAGGCCCATGAGAAGCTGAGCAATATGGAGCCGTTGCATGATTTGGGCGATCATCTGGATGTATTGCTCGATCAGTGCCAGGGTCAAATCAAGAAAGCTTATGCCCAGGCGCGCGCGCAAGGTATCTCGGTCACCTTGAGTATGCAGTTGATCCGGCTGGAACAATCGATCAACCGCATGCGTCGGCTGTTGCAACTTCTTGGCGCCTTGCCCACCGAAGACCGGGTAGGCACCTGCGTGCAGTTTTTCTGCACCTTGACCAAAGAAGAAAACCGCAAGCATTCAATTACCGATTTGTGGCGTGGCTTGACAGACAAGCTGGCGTTGCGAATTACTGAACATGCCAGCCAGTCTGGTGAAAAATACGCCACTGAAACACGTTCGGAATACTGGAAAATGGCCAGAGCCGCCATGGGAGCAGGTGTCATAATTGCGCTTCTTTCATTGTTCAAGGCCGGCATTTCAAGCTGGCATCTGCCTCCATTCTGGGAGGCCGTATTTTTCAGCCTGAATTACGGCATTGGCTTTGTGATCATTCATTTGTTGGGTTTCACCATTGCCACCAAGCAGCCTGCCATGACAGCGGCGCGAATCGCTGCAGCCATTGATGCTGCAAATGGGCGATTAAGCTCGGCCGACAGGGTGGCCGATTTGATCACCCAGGTTGCGCGCACCCAGTTCATCGCAATTTGGGGTAACGTGCTGCCTGCATTTGCAACAGCCACAGTGGTGGCTGTGGGGCTTACCTTCCTGCTTGGCGAGCCGCCAATTGAGGTAGAAAAGGGCGAAAAAATGTTGCTGGAGTTGAATCCTTTGCTGTCTGCTGCTTTGCCCCATGCGGCAATCGCGGGCATTTTCCTTTTTTTGGCGGGTGTGATTTCGGGTTATTACGACAATCTGTCGATTTATCACCGTATTCCAGACAGAATTCGAAAAGTACCGTGGTTGCGCAAGCGCTTGGGCGTTGTTCGTGCCAACAAACTGGCTGATTACCTGAGTAAAAACACCGGCGCTCTGGCAGGTAATTTCTTTTTCGGTTGCATGTTGGGGTCCGCCGGGTTTGTGGGGCTCATTCTGGGTTTGCCCATCGACATTCGTCACATTACGTTCTCAGCAGCCAATATGGCGTATGGTTTCCAGGCTCAGGAGTTCATGCTGAGCGGATTAGACGTTGCGATTGCCGCAATGGGTGTATTTTTGATCGGTATGGTGAACTTGGGGGTCAGTTTTAGCCTGGCATTTTTCACTGCCTTGCGGGCGCGTGGTGTTCGTAAACTGGAAAGTCTCTCTTTGGCTGGGCGAATTTTCAAACGGTTTTTCACAAGTCCGGGAGAGTTTTTCTATCCACCCAAAGAAACTGGCACTGCCGACAATGATTTAACAGCCTCAGCCAAAGTCGAGTCCAAGTAGTGTCTGCGCAATTTTTCAAGCCCGTTTATTCTTGCGGGCGGTTGAATCCTTTTTTCCATTGCACATCGCGAACGCCTTTTTTGTGGTGAATCCAGCGCGAAGCCACAAACAGAAAGTCAGAAAGGCGGTTCATGTACAGCAGCAGGTCTTCGGGCAGCTTCTGTTGTTGATTCAGGTCAACCAACACACGTTCCGCTCTGCGGCAAACGGTGCGAGCCACGTGGGTATAAGCCGAGGCTTTGCTGCCGCCGGGCAAAATAAATTCTTCCAGGCGAGGCAGGGGCTCATTGAATTCCTTGATGAGGTCCTCCAGTCTTGCCACTGCCTGGGGAGGAAATACATCAAAGCCTGGCATGCAAAGGGCGGCTCCCAAATCAAACAGGTCATGCTGAATGCGGGTAAGTTCGGTGGCCAGTCGCTCGGGCAGGGCTTCGGTCAGTATCAAACCAAGGTGGCTGTTCAATTCATCGACATCGCCCATGGCATGAACGCGAAGGTCGTTTTTCGCCAAACGGCTGCCGTCGGCCAGGCCTGTCGTGCCATCGTCGCCAGTGCGGGTGGTGATTGAACTGAGTCTGTTACCCATTGAATTGCGTGATCCGATAAAGTTGAACAAAAAGAGTGCCTTGTGCAAACCGCTTATTGAGGTCTTTACGTGGCGGGCCTATACTTTGAGCTTATTGAAGTTTAACGCAGGGGTCCTGGCAAATTGTTGCCGGGTGAGAAAAACCCTCACACCTGTGCAGATAATGCTGTTTGCAGGAAGCGTTTCACTGGCTTACTCCCTAGGGTGGCTGGGTGGAATGTTTATGCACCCGGCACAAACACGATTCACGCCCAACAGGAGTATTAATGAGCGCCAATCCAGACTTTCTAGCCGCAACCGCCAAGGTTGACGAAGCTGCGGTCAAACCACTTCCCAATTCCCGCAAGGTCTATGTGCAGGGCTCCCGGCCCGACATTCAGGTGCCCATGCGTGAAATTTCACAAGACGACACGCCTACTTCATTCGGCGGCGAGAAAAACCCGCCAATTTATGTGTACGACTGCTCGGGCATATACACAGACCCCAATGCGAAAATTGACATTCGTTCAGGGCTGCCTGCGATTCGCAGCGCCTGGATCGAAGAGCGCAATGACACCGACCTGCTGAGTGGCCCGAGTTCCGAATATGGCATTGAACGCCTGAACGACCCCAAGCTGACCGAGTTGCGTTTTAACCTGCAGCGCAAACCCCGCAAGGCCAAGGCTGGCAAGAATGTGACACAAATGCATTACGCTCGCCAAGGCATTATTACGCCAGAAATGGAGTATGTGGCCATTCGTGAAAACCTGCGCCGCCAGGAATACATCGAAAGCCTCAAACACGCTGGCGGGAAAATCGGCGCCAAGATGGTTGACCTGTTGACGCGTCAGCACCCTGGGCAGTCTTTTGGGGCGTCCATTCCCGAGCAGATTACGCCTGAATTCGTGCGCGATGAAATTGCCCGTGGCCGCGCGATTATTCCCGCCAACATCAATCACCCTGAAATTGAGCCGATGATTATTGGCCGCAACTTTCTGGTGAAAATCAATGCCAATATCGGTAACTCGGCAGTGTCTTCTTCAATTGGTGAAGAGGTCGAGAAAATGACCTGGTCCATTCGTTGGGGCGGCGACACGGTGATGGATCTGTCCACCGGCAAGCACATTCATGAAACCCGCGAATGGATTTTGCGCAACAGCCCAGTGCCGATTGGTACTGTGCCAATTTACCAGGCCCTGGAAAAGGTCAATGGCAAGGCCGAAGACCTGACCTGGGAAATTTTCCGTGACACGCTGATCGAGCAGGCCGAGCAAGGGGTGGATTACTTCACCATTCACGCCGGTGTTCGTTTGGCCTATGTGCCGATGACGGCAAGCCGCATGACCGGCATTGTGTCTCGGGGTGGTTCCATCATGGCGAAGTGGTGCCTTGCGCATCACAAGGAAAGCTTCCTGTACGAGCATTTCGAAGACATTTGCGAAATCATGAAGGCTTACGATGTCAGCTTCTCGCTGGGAGATGGCTTGCGCCCTGGCTCAATTTGGGATGCCAATGATGAAGCCCAGTTGAGCGAACTGCGCACTTTGGGTGAACTGACCCAGATTGCCTGGAAGCACGATGTGCAGGTGATGATTGAGGGCCCTGGCCACGTGCCGATGCAACTGATCAAAGAGAACATGGACATTCAATTGAAAGAGTGCCATGAAGCCCCGTTTTACACCCTTGGCCCACTGACCACCGACATTGCCCCTGGTTACGACCACATCACCAGTGGAATTGGTGCAGCGCAAATCGGCTGGTACGGCTGCGCCATGCTGTGTTATGTCACCCCCAAAGAACACTTGGGTTTGCCGAACAAAAAAGACGTGAAGGACGGCATCATCACTTACAAAATTGCAGCCCACGCCGCTGATTTGGCCAAAGGTCACCCCGGTGCACAAATCCGAGAC
This sequence comes from Limnobacter sp. UBA3528, assembly GCF_002377005.1. Taxonomy (NCBI): domain Bacteria; kingdom Pseudomonadati; phylum Pseudomonadota; class Betaproteobacteria; order Burkholderiales; family Burkholderiaceae; genus Limnobacter; species Limnobacter sp. UBA3528. The sequence continues at coordinate 30,175 of NZ_DFOZ01000026.1, forward strand.
AACGCCTTGAGCAAGGCCCGTTTCGAATTCCGTTGGGATGACCAATTCAATTTGGGCCTCGACCCCGACACGGCCCGTGAATTCCACGATGAAACCTTGCCCAAGCAAAGCATGAAAGTGGCCCACTTCTGCTCCATGTGTGGCCCACACTTCTGCTCTATGAAAATTACCCAAGATGTGCGTGAATACGCTGAAAAGCTGGGAGTTTCCGAGAAAGATGCCTTGAGCAAGGGAATGGAAGAAAAATCGATTGAGTTCATCAAGAAAGGGTCTGAGATTTACCACAAGACCTGATTTTTAAAAGAAAAATTGACACCGCCCCCTCGTCTTTGTACGATTAGGCGGTGTTTTTTTCTTACAGGAGTGCTCGGGCCTTTCCCGACCGTATATGGATAGTTCCAGTTGTCGAAGTTGCTTAAACTTCACTCAGCCATCAATGGCTACCCCCCTCAAAGCGCCCGTTGCGCGTCGTTTTTCCAAGTCCTTCCTGCCTGGCAATGCTCAAACAAGCTTTGTGCTTGATGCCTTTGTTGCGCCCTTGAATAATGGAGTGTCGACATGGAAGTGCTGATTCTGATTGGTCTTATTGTGACCAATGGCTTGTTTGCCATGTCCGAAATTGCGCTGGTTACGGCCAGAAAGGCGCGTTTGGTGAAGTTGGCTGCAGAAGGCGACAAATCCGCTGCGGTTGCGCTTAAGTTGTCTGAAGATCCCACCAAGTTTTTGTCGACTGTGCAAATTGGTATCACATCGATTGGCGTGCTTAGCGGTATTGTCGGTGAGGCTGTATTGGCCAAACCACTGGCGCTCTGGCTGCAAACTTTCGGTCTTGAGGTGGCGATGACAGATGTGGTGTCGACTGCCATTGTGGTTGTGGGTGTTACGTATGTGTCAATTGTGGTGGGTGAACTGGTACCCAAGCGTTTGGGGCAAATCAGCCCGGAGGTAATTGCCCGCCTGGTGGCGAGACCCATGCAAATTCTGGCCATCGCTACACGCCCCTTCGTCATGTTTTTATCTTTTTCTACCCGTGGTTTATTGCGCATTATGGGTGTGAAAGAAAACACGGACAATGGTGTGACTGAGGAAGAAATTCATGCCATGCTGGACGAGGGCTCGGTTTCAGGCGTGATTGAAAGCAGCGAGCACACCATGTTGCGCAATGTGTTCCGCTTGGACGATCGCCAACTGGGTTCACTCATGATCCCCCGTTCTGATGTGTTGTATCTTGATATTCGCCTGCCTCAGGAAGAGAACCTGAAACGGGTGATTGAGTCGGAGTACTCACGCTTCCCGGTGGTAGATGGCAATCTGGACAACCTGATTGGTGTTATTCACGCCAAGCAGGCTTTGGCTTACGCCGCGCAGGGCAAGATGCCCGACTTTTCCAGTAATTTGCAGCAGTGCGTGTTTGTGCCTGAAACCCTAACGGGTATGGAGCTGCTGACCCAGTTCCGCAGCAATAACATGGACATTGCTTTTGTGATCGACGAGTACGGCGAGCTTGAAGGCATTGTGACCCTGCATGATTTGATGGAAGCCCTAACCGGCGAATTTACCCCGCACAACAAGGAAGATTCTTGGGCAGTGCAGCGTGACGATGGATCCTGGTTGCTCGACGGCGCCATTGCCATTCTGGAATTGAAAGACACCTTGAACATCAAGAGTGTGCCAGAAGAAGAAAAGGGCCGTTACCACACCCTGAGCGGCATGGTGATGCTGCTGACTGGGCGTTTGCCAGCCACCGGAGACACGGTGGATTGGGAAGGTTGGCGGTTTGAAGTGGTGGATATGGACCAAAAACGAATCGATAAAATTTTGGCCTCACCGATCAAGGAAGGCGGCGAACAGGTCGATGAATCGGCCTAAGGCAGCAAACCAGCAAAAAAGCCTCAAGGAAACTTGAGGCTTTTTTGTTGCTGGGGGGCATTACTACGCAAATGACCCACTATGACTCATTTAGCAAAGCCAGAAAAGTGTTTCTGTGCTTCCATTGGAAGGACTGTGCGCGGGGAGCCTCCGTTGATTTTGCACCATGTATTGTATGGTGATACATAGTGCAATTTTAACGGCAATTTAATGATAAGTTGCTCGAAGCCCTGTTCAAGCCTCGGCCTTCGGTTTACCAGGCTCGAGGGTAATTACCCACCCCAAATTTATTGGGTCATCTGCGTAGTAATGGCCTTGCTGGGGTCGCAGTTTTACGAGCGATTAACGAATTTGTGGACGGTTGCCCCACAGCAGCTTTTCTTGCATTTCGCGGGTGGTATTGCTGGTTGATTCCTGAGACGTTGCAGGCGCAGTACCGCCACTTCCAAACAGGCCTTTTAATTCAGTGACTTCACTTTGTGATGATGCGGTTGCGGTGCTCTCATTGGCAGCTTCGCGAATGATTTCACCGGTGTAGGGGTCAATCACAACGCTGGGGTCTTGCTTTGAGGCCGTTGAAGCGGGTGGTGGTGTGAGCACAATGGGCTTGTTGCGCAATTCGCCGGATTTCGCTGTACTTAACCTGGCACAGCTTTGCGCTGACACATTGTTCATCTCGGTCAGCATGTTGAACACCGCATGCTCAATCACCATGCGAACCCCTTTTTGAATGGGTTCTTGCGTTCTTTCAGCAGCGCTGACATCGACGAGCCCATCGCTGAACAACCGGAAGTACCCATCATTCAATTCAGTGCCAATCATCTGTTTTTGAAGGCTTTGCGTATTCACCACTTCAAGCGTTTTGGTATTCACCACACGCAGGTCGACTGCCACGTTCATGACAAAGTAGCGGGCGGCTGCGCCAATGAATCGAATGGATGACTCCAGGCTGCCACTGCGAATGTTGTAATTCACCTCGGTGATGCCACCCACGATGTGATAATCAGAGCCAGGCAGGGAGCCTGAAAAAATTTGCCGATGCGCTTTGCTGTCCGGGTTGTCAGTGATGAGTTTGTTGTCGGCGTACTTCAATTCCATGTCGGCGATGGTAGTGTCGAACCGCTCGACCATTGGGACCCCGGTTTTTGCCAGAGCAGAAATCACCATCAAGGCCGCACCTTGTGTGATTCGTTTTCCGTTGACCAGGTCTTCTTTGCCTGTGAAGTCACTGACCCGCCCCACGGCAAAGCGTTTTGCATTGGGGCCTCGCCCGCCTACCAAGGGTTTCAGGCATTCAAGTGCAGGGCTGTAGCGGGTTGTGTTTTCCACTACGCTTGCCCCATCAAAGGGGCTGACGTACTCCGCTTCACTGAAGGAGGGGAGCGTTGTACAAGCACTGGCCGATGCGGCAATCACCGAGATCAATGCAAACTTTGGAAGCGGGTAGCGGAACATAGTGGGCCTTTGTGTATTCAAGAGCAGTAAGTAACTTGGAATCAGAAGCCGCCGTCGATGGAGGCGTTTTGAGAGCCGTTGTTGATCTGGGTGGCGGTAATGACAACGGTGTTGTTGTTGCCTTCGGTTTGTACATTGATCAAGTTGCCGATGGCCGTGGAGGCGAAGCCCCAGCCAGGTGATTCAACTTGGGTGCGGTTGAGGTTTGCGTCGCGGCGTGTGCCTGCAGGGGAGTCGATATCGGTGACACTGCGCATGCCAAACGGTGTTTCGAATGAGCTGACATTGCCCTCAAAGGTTTGGGCATTTGCGCTGCTGAAGCCAAGGGCAAGGGTGGCAATACAAAGCTTGAGTAAATTCATTCGATGGTTTCCTTGATGTTTCCGGATGGTGTTAGCGGGGCGGTTTGCCCCAAGCGACCATTGGCTGTAGGTTGTCGCCCGGGGCAAGAAAGTTCAATTAAGGACGCGCGCTGCCAATTGAAATATTGTTGCCAACTGCAGTGGCTGAAGCTGTCAGGCGAGTGGGGTCCCAACGGTATTCCGCCACGGCCACGTTGTCGCTGACGTTGCACTGGGCCACCGACAATTCAGCCAGGCTGGCATTGTCAAGGTTCAGGCTGAAGTTGTTGCCAATTGAAACGGCTTCAATAAGTACTTCGCCGGTTTTTGATGTGCTGCGCTGTGACAGGTTGACCGAGGCCAGTTGATCGCCGTAGTTGCTTTGCGACACGTGGCGAACAGGCACAGTGGATGAGGATGTCAGCGAAATGGCAATGTTGTTGCCCACCGCTTGGGCTGAACCAGTGATGTTGCCGTTGTCGCGCATGACAACGTTTTGCAAATCGACGATCGCGGCGTTGGTACCGGTGTTGCTTTGAATGAAAATGCCGTTGTGGTTGTCGCTTAAATAATAGCTGCTGTCGAAATCAATGTTGGCATCGATTTCAACTTGACAGTCATTGCCTTGGCAGGTGGCGAAGGCGACTGAGTGCATGGACAGCATTGCAGCTAGGATGGACAACGATTTTAGGGATTGCTTCATCATGAAGTGTGCTCCAAGAATATTGATGGGGGCTTAAAAAGACAAAGAAAGACAACGGGGTTCGGGCATTTGGGCAACGAGCGCTGTCGCATTAATGAAAATGCTCCCTTTGAGTGACTGGGAGCACTCAAAAGTTCAGATGGCCCTTCGTTCTGGATTCCCGGGATTTTCTGGGGCCAAGGGAGTAAAATGCATGCTTTCCTTGTCACCAACCGAGCGTTCCGTGAATCAAGTAGACATCAAGCCTGTTGAGTTCGATTTGCCGTCACAGGCCAGCCCCTCCACCAGTTGTAAACCCTCCCAGGCGTGGGCCCGCGTACCCCAGCAACCGGGGCCCGACGAAAGGGCTGCCTTGAAGGCAGAGATTAAGGCTTTGTTGAAGCAACGTGACGCCGTGCTCGTGGCCCACTATTACGTGGACTCCGAATTGCAAGACCTTGCCGAAGAAACCGGCGGTTGTGTTTCAGATTCCCTGGAAATGGCGCGTTTTGGGCGCGAGAGCAAGCAACAGAACCTGGTGGTGGCGGGCGTGCGATTCATGGGTGAAACCAGCAAGATTTTGAATCCCGAGAAGCGCGTGTTCATGCCAGATCTGGACGCCACATGTTCACTCGATCTGGGGTGTCCCTCGGAGGAGTTCAATGCATTTTGCGATCAACACCCCGATCGCACGGTGGTGGTCTACGCCAACACCAGTGCGGCCGTGAAAGCCCGCGCAGACTGGATGGTGACCTCAAGCATCGCCTTGGACATCGTGGGCCATTTGCATGCACAGGGGCAAAAATTGATTTGGGCTCCCGATCGGCATTTGGGTCAGTACATTCAGAAGCAAACTGGTGCCGATATGTTGCTGTGGCAGGGCTCGTGCCTGGTGCATGACGAGTTCAAGGCCGAGGAGCTGAAAATGCTAAAGGCTCAGCATCCGCAAGCCATGGTGTTGGTGCACCCGGAATCGCCTGCCGATGTGGTGGCACTGGCCGATGTGGTGGGCTCGACCACCCAGTTGATCAAGGCCACGCAAACGCCCGGTGTTGACACCTATATTGTGGCCACCGACAACGGCATTTTGCACAAAATGCGTCAGTTCGCCCCCGGTAAAACTTTGATAGAAGCACCCACTGCAGGCAATTCTGCGACTTGTAAAAGCTGCGCCCATTGCCCCTGGATGGCCATGAACGGTTTAAAGAACCTGCGCGACGTGTTGAAGACTGGATTTGACACGGGTTTGGGTGAGGTGCATGTGGACTCAACCTTGGCCACGCAGGCCTACCGTTGCATTGACCGCATGCTGGATTTTGCGAAAACACATGGTATTTCCGGGCCTCGTGGCCAGGGTCGCCTGGAGCAGGCACACAAGGGAGTGGGGCCAGCATGAGCCGTTCAGAACTTTTTCAATCGTTTGGGCCCGCGCTTGAGCTGGCTTTGCTGAAAAACGTGCACGATGCGATTGCCGAAGACATGGGCAACACCGACTGGACTGGTTTGCTTGTGCCCGAAGGCAAGTGGTGCAAGGCTCAACTGTTGTGCCGTGACAAGGCCGTGGTGTGTGGGCAAGACTGGTTCAATGGTGTGTTCAATACCCTTTGCCCGGGTGCGCATGTGCGCTGGCAGGTGCCTGAGGGACAGGAAGTTCAACCCGGCACTGTGGTGTGTGAAATTGATGCACATGCCCGCCCCTTGTTGACCGCAGAGCGTTCTGCAATGAACTATCTGCAACTGATGTCAGCCGTTGCCACCAGAACCAAACATTTCGTCAAGCTGATTGAAGGCACAAAAGCATCGATTCTGGACACGCGCAAAACGCTGCCGGGTATGCGTTTGGCTCAAAAGTATGCGGTACGTGTTGGGGGTGGTTTGAACCAGCGCCTTGCCTTGTACGACGGCATTTTGATCAAGGAAAATCACATTGCAGCGGCCGGTGGAATTGCACAGGTTTTGGCCAGTGCAGATGCCCTGGGCGCGCCGCATGTGAGCGTGCAGATTGAAGTTGAAAGTCTGGTTCAGCTTGAGGAGGCTTTGCAGGCCGGCGCCAAGTCGGTGCTGCTGGACAACTTTGGGCTAGAGGCCATGCGCGTTGCCGTGGAAGTGAACAAGGGCAGGGCCATTCTGGAAGCATCGGGCGGGGTGAACGAGCACACGGTGCGAGCGATTGCCGAGACAGGTGTGGACCGCATTTCGATCGGGTCACTGACGAAAGACGTCACAGCGGTGGATTACTCGCTGCGGGTGCTGGATTGACTGTTTAGCCAACTCGTCGAGGTTGCCGAGATATCGCCTACTCTGCGGGGTTGGCAATAAACACCCGCGTTCACTTCTTCTTCGGTCGTTGCAATACCGTCGGAAATGCTTTGGGCAGGGTGCCCGGGTAGTCTGCACTGAAATGCAGACCACGGCTTTCCTTGCGGCTCAGCGCACTGGTCACGATCAGATCGGCCACATCCACCAGGTTACGCAATTCCAGTAAATCCCGGCTTACGCGGAAGTTGCTGTAAAACTCCAGAATTTCCTCACGAAGCAATTGAATGCGGTGTTGCGCGCGCTCCAGGCGCTTGTCGGTTCGTACAATTCCCACGTAGTTCCACATGGTCTGCCGCAGTTCGGCCCAATTGTGTGAAATCACCACTTCTTCGTCTGGGTCGGTCACGCGGCTTTCGTCCCAGTCGGGTAGCCCCATGGTTTCGCGGTGGGGTTTGGTCAGAATGTGGTTGGCAGCTGCTTGCCCCAGTACCACGCATTCCAGCAGGCTGTTGCTGGCCAGGCGGTTGGCGCCGTGCAGGCCGGTGTAGGCGGTTTCACCCACAGCATACAGGCCGGGAATGTCGGTTCGGGCGTTGTGGTCAGTAACTACGCCACCGCAAGTGTAATGCGCCGCTGGCACCACTGGAATACCTTGTTTGGTGATGTCGATACCCAGCTCAAGGCAGCGTTTGTAAATGGTCGGGAAGTGTTTTTTCAGCTTTTCAGCTGGTTCGTGGCTGATGTCGAGGTACACGCAATCCAGGCCACGCTTTTTCATTTCAAAGTCGATCGCGCGCGCCACCACATCTCGCGGGGCCAGCTCGGCCCGTTCGTCGTGTTCGGGCATGAAGCGTGTGCCATCTGGCAGTTTCAGCAAGCCACCTTCGCCGCGCACTGCTTCCGTGATCAGGAAGCTTTTGGCATAAGGGTGGTACAGGCAGGTGGGGTGGAACTGGATGAATTCCATATTGGAAATTCGACAGCCTGCGCGCCAGGCCATGGCGATGCCGTCGCCCGTGGCCGTGTCGGGGTTGGTGGTGTAGTTGTACACTTTGCCCGCGCCGCCACAGGCCAGCACAATGTACGGGCAGGTGAGGGTGAGCACGCGTTGCGACTGTTCGTCCAGAATATACGCGCCCAAAATACCAGCCTTTTTCTCGCTCAGCCGGTCGCCGGTGATCAGGTCGATCACCATGTGATGTTCAAACAGTTGAATGTTCGGGTGGTTGCGCGCCTTGGCTTCTAGTGTGGTTTGCACTGCGTCGCCTGTGGCGTCTGCCACATGCAGAATTCGCCTGCGGCTGTGGCCACCTTCCCGGGTCAGGTGAAAGCCGTTGGGTTCGGTGTTGCTGGGGCCTTCTTCGTCTTCGCGAGAAAAAGGTACCCCTTGCTCTACCAGCCAGTCGATGGATTTCGATGCATTTTCCAGAATGAATTGCACTGCATCGCGCTCGCACAGGCCGCCACCCGCTACCAGGGTGTCTTGTACATGTTCGGCCACGCTGTCGGCAGGGTCGCGCACAGCGGCAATGCCACCTTGGGCCCAACGGCTTGCCGAGTCGGAAACCGAGCGTTTGCAAATAATGGCCACTTTAAGCTTGTCTGCCAGTTGCAGGGCGGTGGTGAGTCCAGCCAAACCACTGCCAATAATGGCGACATCAAACTGTTTCATTTTCACGGTGATGCTTTGAATGTGTGAATTGTCATGCTCACATCATATCGAAGCATAGGGTGCCCGGGTCAAATACGACCAATTTTGATGTGCTATTTCCTTGGTTTACAGATGTTGAACCAGCTGGTCGTGGTTGCCAACCAGATGTTTCAGTTTGAATTCGTCAAATGGCATGGGCTTGGACAGCCAGAAGCCCTGGACGTAGTCGGCTCCCAGCTTTTTGACCAGGTCGAATTCTGCCTGTGTTTCCACCCCTTCTGTGGTCACCAGCAAGCCCATGATGTGACCCATTTCAATGGTGGATTCAAGAATGATCTGTCCATCTGTGTCCAGGTCTGCGCCTTGCACCAGCGATCTGTCGATTTTCAATTCGGTCACTGGAAAGCGTTTCAGGTGGGCCAGTGAAGAGTAGCCTGTGCCAAAGTCATCCACCGCGATCTGAAAATGCATCGCGGCCAGTTGGTTCAGTATGTCCAACGCTTGCTCTGGGTCTCGCATTGCGGCGCTTTCAGTGATTTCCAGCACTATGTGGCGCGATGCATCGGGTTGCAGACGATGTAGGTGTTGCATGAAATCAATCAGGCTGGAGTCTTCGAGATCCATGGCGGACAGGTTGACCGACAGCCTGATGTTTTGATTGGCGCACAGGTTGACGATGGCGTAGGTTTGTTTAAGAACCAAGCGTGTAAGTCGCGGATCATGCCGGTTTGCTCGGCGAGTTCCATGAAGGCGCCTGGTGCAATCAAGCCGTGAACAGGGTGATTCCAGCGCAAAAGTACTTCCGCCTGGTTAATGCTGTTGGTACGCAGGTTTAATTTGGGTTGAAAAAACAGGCAAAACTCTTCGTCGGTAATTGCTTGGCGCAATTGGGCAATCAGTTCAAGCCGGTTGGCAGAACGCTGTTCAAGCCGCGCTTCAAAAACAATGCTGGTTTGGCGTGTTTTCTTGGCCAGCTGCCGGGCAATTTCCGCTCTGCGCATGAGTGTTTCCGGGCATTGGCCGTGCTCGGGATAGTGAGCAAGGCCTGCATGGCTCTGAATGTCAAGTTGGTAATCCTGTACTCGCAGTGAACCATGCAACATGCGTTTCAGGGTGTGCTTCTTTAGCATGCTTTCCAGCAGGTCGCGTGGTAAAAGCATGCAGAAAATATTGCCTTCAAGCCTTGCAATCACCAGGTTTTCCTGACAAATACGACTGGCCTTGCGTGCCACTTTGATCAACACCTTGTCGGCGACATCATGTCCCAGCACTTCATTGATATTGTCCAGGTTGTCGATTCCCCAGATCACGATGCTTAGCGGTTCGCGGGCACTTTGTGTGCGTTCTCGCAAGGCAAGGGTTAAATAGGCGCGATTGTCCAACCCGGTCAATTGATCCTTGTAGGCTGTGCGCCGAATGACTTTGTCGCGTTCTTGCAGGCTCCTCGCCATGTGGTTGAAGGTAAATGCCAGCTGGTTGATTTCGCCAATCGAACTCTCAGGAAGTCGCCAATCATAATTTCCCTCGGCCATCAGTTGTGCGCTGGTGGTAATTTCTCCCAAGGGTTGAGTGATCGATTGACTGATCCAGCGGCTGCACAGGGTGCTAATAACCAGTACCAAAGCGGCAAGGCCAAGAATGTCTTCAACTTGCATGCTGAGCAGTGAGGCATTCGGAATGTGAGTGGCCCACAAGGTGATGGTTTGAGATGTTTGCTCTGGGCTTAGTGTGGTTTCCATTGCATGCAGGCGAATGCCGTTGCCGCATTTGAATCGCTGAATCTGTGATCCCAAAGGGGCTTGTGAATGTTCGCAGGCTTTGGGCCAGTGCAATGTTTCTTTTGCACCTTCCAGATCGCCAGAGTGGTAATACACCGGGGTCATGGCCAGCGTGTGGTCGTGCCCCGATGCGTCGTTGTGGTCAATGGCCTGTGCTTTGGCGGTCAGCAGTTGGTCAATGCGTTCGGCATGTTGCGCACTGAACTGATTGTTCAAAATGGCATAAATGCAAAGCGACAGTGCCACCAAGGCTGTGATGCAAACCAGCAACGTGCGTGAGTTAAGCGAGATAACGGCGCTATTGGCGATCAGCGCACGCAACAGCCCGTTTTTTTTCGATGAAAGCATGCCGTATGGAATTTGCGAGGTTGAGCCTGATTAAAGCAAATTCAGGCTCTGCAAGGCATACCGCAAGAGGGGAGGTCTGTTTGTGGTTCAGCGTACCCGGTACAAGAGGTCCCAAACACCATGACCCAACTTAATGCCACGGTTTTCGAATTTGGTCAGAGGCCGGTCGTTGGGGCGGGGTGCGAAAGGCGTTGAAGCCATGTTTTGCCAGTTGGGTGCCACACTGAGTACATCGTGCATGTGGTGGGCATAGTTTTCCCAATCGGTGGCGCAGTGAAGCACGCCGCCCGGCTTCATTTTCTTTGCCAGCTTGGCCACAAATTCTGGCTGAATAAGCCTGCGCTTGTGGTGGCGCGCCTTGCGCCATGGGTCGGGGAAGTACAACAGTACTTTGTCCAGGCTGGCATCGGGAATCATGTCGCGAAGTACATCCACCACGTCGTGGGAAATGATGCGAATATTTTCAATGTTTTCTTCTTCAATCAACTTGATCAGCGAACCCACGCCAGCGGTGTAAATTTCAACACCCAGGTAATTCACATTCGGGTGGGCTTTGGCAATTTTAGCGGTGGTTTCACCCATGCCAAAACCAATTTCAAGCCAGTTGGCTTGGCCGGTGGTACCCCATTGTGCGTCGAAATCAATTTGCATCTGGGCATTGTAGGCAATGCCCCACTTGGGCATGCCTTCTTCTACGGCACGTTCTTGGGCGCGTGAAATATGTCCCCGACGTTTCACAAAACTTTTGATGTGTTGGTCGCGAAACGGATTGTCGGGGGTTTGGTCTGTCATTTTGAACTGGAGGAAATAACGCCTTCCATGGGGGAAGAGGGACTGGCCGTGTAAAACTTTTTCGGCATTCTACCTGCAAGAAAGGCCTCGCGACCGGCCTGCGTGGCCAAACGCATGGCACGGGCCATTTGAACCGGGTTCTGTGCCTTGGCAATGGCGGTGTTCATTAGCACGCCAGCGCAACCCAGTTCCATGGCGATGGCGGCATCGGAGGCGGTGCCCACGCCTGCATCCACGATGACCGGCACTTGCGCTTTTTCCAGAATCAGGTTGATGTTCCATGGGTTCAAAATGCCCATGCCTGAACCAATCAGCGAGGCCAAAGGCATGATGGCCAAACAACCCGCATCCTCTAGCTTGCGGGCGTAAATGGGGTCGTCGGAACAATACACCATCACGTCGAAACCATCGGCCACCAGTTCTTTGGCGGCAATCAGTGTTTCTTCCATGTCAGGGTACAGGTTGGTGGGGTCGCCCAGCACCTCGAGTTTGCACAGATTATGGCCATCCAGCAGTTCACGACCCAGGCGCAAGGTGCGTACTGCATCTTTGGCGGTATAGCAACCAGCCGAGTTGGGCAGGTAGGTGAATTTGCTGGGCGGAATGTAATCGAGAAGGCTGGCCTCACCTGCATTTTGGCCGATGTTGGTGCGGCGGATGGCCACTGTCACAATTTCAGCACCACTTTCAGTGATGGCCTCGCGGGTTTCATCGAGGCTGGCGTATTTGCCAGTGCCCACCAGCAAGCGGCTGGTGAATTCACGGCCACCTACTTTCCAGGTGTCGTTGTGCTTTTCAGTTGAGGTGTTCATGCGGGTACTGCTCCTGATTGGTACTGATTGTTTAGCCACCACCCACGGCAACCACAATTTCAAGGCTGGCCCCGGCGTTCAGTGGCGTGGTGGCGTGCTGGCTTTTGGGCACAATTTCACCGTTCAGTTCGACAGCGATGCGCTTGCCGGTGAGTTTGAGGCTTTCCACAAGGTGCGCCACAGTGCTGTTCTCGGGCATTTCACGATTTTCACCGTTGACTGTAACTTGAATCATGGCTTGAGCGAATGAGCTTGTGTAAGTTTGTTACTATCGATTAACGCGATAATCAAACCGGATCAATCTTGCTTGCAAGCCTTGATTCTCTCATTATCTGAAAACGAAATAACCGCGCGGCGCACAGAAACCGGAGCCTACATGCACTCAGTAGTTCATTTGTTGAAAAGTACCACCTTCCCCAGCGTGAAGCGCTTGAACCTGGAAACCATTCAGGTGAATCTGGGTTACCTGTGTAATCAAAGCTGTACCCACTGCCATGTGAATGCAGGCCCCAATCGCACCGAGCTGATGCAAGACGAGCAAATTGACCAGTTGATTGCGCTGATGAATCAGGGTTGGGTGAAAAAACTTGATTTGACCGGTGGTGCTCCGGAGATGAACCCGCGCTTCAAGCGCCTGGTGGTGGCTGCGCGCAAAGCAGGTGTGCATGTGATTGACCGGTGCAACCTGACCATTTTGAGTGAGCCAGGCTATGAGGATTTGGCTGAATTTCTCGCTGAAAATGAAGTTGAAATTTTTGCATCCTTGCCTTGCTACCTTGAAGACAATGTGGACAAGCAACGCGGCAAGGGTGTGTTCGATGCCAGCATTGCAGGCCTGCAAAAACTGAATGCACTGGGTTATGGTGACAAGCTGCGTTTGACCTTGGTGTTTAACCCGCAAGGACCTTCATTGCCACCCCCGCAAGAGGCACTGGAAGCCGATTACAAGGCCGTGTTGTTCGAGAAGTTTGGCATTCGCTTCACCGGCCTGGTGACAATCACCAACATGCCGATTGCCCGTTTTGGCAGTACCTTGATCAGCAAGGGCACGTTCGAGACCTATATGAACACGCTGAAAGGTGCTTATCGGGAAAGTAACCTGGCGGCGGTGATGTGCCGCAGCCTGGTGTCGATTGACTACGAAGGCACGCTGTACGATTGCGACTTCAACCAGCAACTGGGTTGGCCTGTGCGCGATTCACAGGGCAGGGCGCTGACGTTGGCTGATTTGACGCAGACCGCGCTTGATTCCATCGAAGTGGTGGTGGGTGACCATTGCTATGGCTGTACAGCGGGTCAGGGCAGCAGCTGTGGTGGTGCCTTGGCTGCTTGATTGTTTGGCGAGGCCAGTGCTGTGTGCTGGCCTTGTTCCATGAGGCGTTTGGCCAGGCGAAGGGCGCTTTCTGATTCTTGCGATGCAGATTCGGCCACCTGTTCAACCTGGCTCAGCAGGTTAGACCACGCGGTTTGATTCACAGCCATGTACTCGGCCAGCTTGTTTGATTCATGCTGCCCGGCATTTATTTTTTGGCTGGCCAACACCAAACCCTCAATCGATTCTTTCAGGGCCTGTTGGCTTTGCTCGACCAGTTGCTGCAATTGCCGGCTGTTTTCGGGTTCGGTCAGGGTCAATTCCATTTGTGAGGAATCCAGCCGGCCCAGCAGCTGGCGGCTGACCTCGCCGGCTTTCCGCAAGCCCTGCGCAGCGCTTCGAATGTCAGCGCGCAAACCTTCAAGTTGGGTTTGCATGATTTCCATGTGGTTTTCGGCTTTGGCGTTGCGTTGCTCGCTGTTCAAGGTTGATTTCACCACTTGGGTGCCTTGGGTAGACAGCTGGTGAAATGATTTTGCAAACTGCAACACCGCCCGCCCGCTCTGGTTCAGTTCTTCAAGTTGTTGCCCAATTTGCATCAGCGTGCCGCGATGCTCCAGTTGCTGATTGCTGTTCAACGCTTTCAGCACACCTTCAAGGGCCGCGTGGGCTCCCTCCCGTTTCTGGTCGTTTTCTTGTTGGCTATGCAATGCGCGGCTCAACATTTGTACGCGACGACCCAGGGCAAGTGTTTTTCGATGGGTGTTCCATTGAACGCCCAGGGCAAAGCCAATCGAAGCCAGCAAGGTCGCAAGGCCGAATACCAAGACAAGGTAACCGTTGGTGGCTTGGGCAATGTGTGCTTTGAGTTGGGCCAGTTTCGGCAGTGTGTCCAGCCTAAGCTGTGTCTCCAGCTGGCGCTGGGTTTCCAGATCTGAATTGATGCCGGCCACGGGGCGCGACAGTGCTTCAATGCTTTGAGTCAGCAACACTTGCAGGGTTTGGCTGTGCAGGGCACCGAACCACTGAATTCCCTTGTTTTGCTGGCTGACCTCTTGGCCCAAACCCAGCAGGGCCTTCAGGCCCTGAGGTTGAACGGTTTCACTGCCTGGGCCATTGAGGGCCAGCAATTCTTGTTGAATGCGACCTTCAACCAAATTGATTTGGGCCAGCTGTGTATTGCGAATGTTGTCCGATTGGCTTTTGGCGAACAGGCCTACCGTCAACAAAACCATGGCTGCGATCAGCAAACCTGCTGAAAACTGCCCTAGCTGCCGAACAAACTTGGGCCTGACCGGCGTTGGGGCGTGGTCTTCAAACGCTTTGGCGGGGTCGGCTTGTGGTTCGGTCATTGATCCATTGGTTTTCGGAGTTTAGATTTGAGTCATCTCGAAATCTTCTTTGCGGGCGCCACATTCCGGGCAAACCCAGTTTGGTGGAACATCTTCCCATTTGGTGCCAGGGGCAATGCCTTCGTCGGGCACGCCAGCCGCTTCATCGTATACCCAACCGCAAATCAAACAAATCCAAGTATTCATTCTGAGCTACTTCCAGAAAAAAAATTGCAACGGGTGGATAATACTGAGTTTGGCAGCCGACTACAAAGGTTGTCGGTCTTTTTTGGGTTTTGAATGACACTGACTGTACCCTTGGTGCTGACCTTTTCAGCATCAGATCCCACTGCTGGCGCGGGTTTGCAAGCCGATGCCTTGACTGTTTCCGCACTTGGCGCACATCCCCTGACCATTCTGACCGGGCTGACAGCCCAGAACACGGCGGGAGTGGCGCGCTTCGAGGCGTGTACCCCCGACTGGATAGATGATCAACTCACTGCCTTGCTGGACGATGGCATTTCGCCCAGTGCCATTAAAACCGGGGTGTTGGGCAGCACGGCGGCTGTGGCAGCGGTGCTGAAAGCAAAAAGCCTGTGGCCTTCGGTGCCGTTGGTAGTAGATCCCGTGCGGGCTTCTGGCCGGGGCGATGCCTTTGGCGGACAAGGGCTGTTCGACTGCTACAGAAACCAGCTGTTCCCTGCGGTCGATTTGCTGACCCCGAACTGGCCCGAGGCACAGGAATTTACCGGAGCACAAACGGTGGATGAAGCCGGTGAGCGCCTTTTGAAAATGGGATGTAAGGCTGTGTTGTTGAAAGGCGAGCACCTGGAGTCCGGCGATATTGTGAATCGTTTGTATAGGCCTGGTCAGCAGGTTGTTGAATTTCCTTGTGAACGCCTGCCAGGTCAATATCATGGCTCGGGCTGTACCTTGGCCAGTGCCTGTGCCGTTGGGCTTGGTCAGGGTTTGAGCGTTCAAGACGCTGTAGAGCTGGCACTGGAATACACTTGGCAAGCCCTCAGTTGTGGTTTTGTGGTGGGCAAAGGCCAGTTGATTCCCGATCGCATGCACTTGATGCAACATTTGGAAGACGATGGCTATGACAGTGATGAGAACACGATTGAAGAATGAACTGGACACTCGACTGAGCACGCGACTGATCAAGGGCGTTTACGCCATCACGCCCGAGCGCTCGGCCCTGTGGACTCCTGACGCAATCGTTGATTGTGTGGCGGCGGCGCTGGATGGAGGGGTACGTTTGTTTCAGTGCCGGCAGAAAAATTGGCAGCAAGCGGAGTTGATCGAATTGGTCGGGCAGCTTGATGCCCTGTGCGAGAAGTACGATGCAGCCTTGATTTTGAACGATGTGCCCTCTGAGGAGTTCGCGAAGTTTGAGGGTGGTGCGGTGGCTGGCGTGCATTTGGGTAAAACCGATGAGGCCATTCTGAAGGCGCGAAGCAGCCTGGGAAGTAAATGGGTGGTGGGTGCTTCTTGTTACAATCAGTTTGAAATGGCCGAACAGGCCGTGCGTGAAGGTGCCAGTTACGTGGCTTTCGGAGCCATGTACCCAAGCGCCACCAAACCCAATGCAGTGCGCGCTGAACTCGATTTGTTTGGCAAGGCTCGCAGTCTGGGTGTGCCGGTTGTGGCCATTGGTGGAATTACGATTGAGCGGGTACCCGAATTGATGAAAGCTGGCGCACATGCCGTGGCTGTGGTCAATGGTTTGTTTGGAATGGAACCCAATGCTGAGCAGGTTTGTAGTGTGGCACAGCAGTGGGTTGAGGCAGTCAATGGATGCTATCAATAATTTGGAGTTTCAAGAATGAGTAGTCAGGAAGTGAGCCAAAACGAAGTGCTGTTTGAACGTGCTCAGAAAACAATTCCCGGTGGTGTGAATTCGCCTGTGCGTGCATTCCGTTCGGTGGGCGGTACACCCCGTTTCTTCAAGCGTGCCAATGGTCCCTATGTGTGGGATGCCGATGACAAACGCTACATTGATTACATTGGCTCTTGGGGCCCTGCCGTGTTGGGTCATGCGCACCCTGAAGTAATCAAGGCAGTGCAGGAGGCGGCGGTGGGTGGTTTGAGTTTCGGTGCGCCCACCGAGGGTGAAATCGTGATGGCCGAAACACTGTGCGACATGTTGCCTTCACTGGAACAGGTTCGCTTGGTGAGTTCTGGCACTGAGGCCACCATGAGCGCCATTCGTTTGGCACGTGGCTTCACCGGCCGCGACACCATTGTGAAATTTGAAGGTTGTTACCACGGCCATGCAGATAGCCTGCTGGTGAAGGCGGGTTCCGGTTTGCTGACCTTCGGCAACCCAACCTCGGCCGGTGTGCCAGAAGATTTCGCCAAGCACACCCGCGTGCTGGACTACAACAATGTTGAGCAACTGCACGAATTGTTCAAAGCCAGTGGCAGCAGCATTGCCTGCGTAATTGTTGAGCCTGTTGCCGGCAACATGAACCTCATCAAACCCACCCGCGAGTTTTTGAATACCTTGCGTGAGTTGTGCACCCGGCATGGTGCGGTGTTGATTTTCGATGAAGTGATGACGGGTTTCCGTGTTGGCCCGCAAGGCGTGCAAGGCGTGTATGGCATTACGCCAGACTTGACTACGCTTGGAAAAATCATTGGCGGTGGCATGCCCATGGGCGCGTTTGGGGGCCGTAAAGACATTATGGCTTGTATTGCACCATTGGGGTCTGTCTATCAGGCGGGCACCTTGAGCGGCAACCCGGTGGCCGTGGCGGCAGGCTTGACCACGATGTGTTTGTTGAAGCAAGACGGTTTTTACGAGAAGCTGGAAACCCAAACCCGCAAGTTGGTGGAAGCCTTTAACCAGGTTGCGTACGCCCACGGTGAAACCTTTTGTGCAGACAGCATTGGCGGGATGTTCGGTATTTATTTCAGCGAGAAAGTACCCAGCAGTTTTGCCGAGGTCAGTGCATCAAACCGCGACCGGTTCAACAAGTTTTTCCACGCCATGCTGGATGCAGGCGTATACCTTGCACCTTCAGCTTACGAAGCCGGTTTTGTCTCGGTAACCCATGATGACGCCGTGATTGACGCCACCAAGGCGGCAATCGACAAGGCGTTCGCGGCGATCAAGTGAAGTTTAGTGCAGACGTGAAGAGATCAGCCGATTCAGGCTGACTCCCTCTTCAGCGGCTTGAATTGCGAGGTTTCTATGGGTTTCCGGTGGAATCCTCACCATGAATTTGCCGCTGAACTTTTTAATGGACAGTGGTTCCGGTATTGGTTCTTTGGTACGTTCCATATCGATTACACATTCCCGTACCAGTGCTCGAATGCCTGTCAAAGCCTTTTCGGGTGACTTATCAAGCCAGCTTAAACTTTGGAATTCCGCACAAAGGCCCACGTATTCCTGATCTTCCTCGGACCAAGTGACCCTGTATGTATATCGATCAGTAAACTTAGTCATTGCGCACTCCTAGCTTTTCAATGGCTGCCAACACCTGCTTGACTTGATAGGTCTTCGCTTTTCCGTTGATATTCTGGATATTCACTCTGGGGTCTCCAGGCCACGGTGTCTTGTAAACCCGATGGCTAGACCCCGTTTGCCTGGGCGTCCCAAAAAAATAATCACACACTTTACATAATTCGGAAAAGCGAATTCCTTTCGGGTTCTCCCGCATTTTTGCGAGTAAATCGACCGCAGTTGACATGTAATGTAAGTATCAATAATGATACTTATAAGGTTTTTAATTGGCAAAGATTAATGTCAATTGATTGAATTGCCGAATCGTTTCACTGCGAATAGGGTCAAGGGTTAGCGATATATGCGTACAAGAGCACTAAAACGTGGCTTTGTAAGCCACACCAAAGCTGAGACCTTTCACGCCAGATTGCCCCAGTGTGCTGGCCAATTGGATGTTCAGCATACCTGCGTCAATTTCCTTGGCCACACCCACTGACAACAATTGAAAATCGCCGTCTGGCCGAGGTGCAAGAATCGTGGCCAGGGCATTTTGATTTGGACCCATGCGAATTTTCACATCGTCATCGTTCTGATCGGATTCAATGGAGTAACGCAGCAGTGGGCGCCAGCCGCCACGTACGCTGGGTGCTTTGGTTACCAAAAAACCAAGGCTGATACGTTCGGCTTTGTACTGCGTGTCGCCAAAACTTAAACTGGCTGCGCCGTTTGATTCGTCATAGCCTTGCAAGTCTATTTTCTCAACGGTGTAGGCAGCTTGTGGATTTAATGTCCAGCCTTGCGGCAAGCTGTGAATGCTGCCCAAACCCACCCGCGCCGATGAAAAATCACCTTCTGTGTTGGCGGTGTATCGTTCAACCGATGGCCCCAGGGTGAATTGGCGCGTAATGTCGTAATCAATTTTCCCCAAAGCCAAGGCAGCATTCAAATACAGCGATTTCGACAAGGCAATGGTGCTGAATACGGTGCCCAATACAATGTCGTTGTCGAATCCGCCGCCATTGTTGGCAATGTCGGTTTGTGCTTGATCAATGCTGATCCCGAAACCCAGTAATGCGTTGCGGGTGATCATTCGGTCTGCGCCAAATTTCAGGATTTGAGTGTCTGATTCAAGTCCAGCCTGTACTTGTTGTGCATCCAGTTCAAACTGGCCCACTTCTGCGCCGCCGTACCATTCAGTGTCGCCCACCGGGCGCAAGCTGGCTTTGCCGGTTGCGTCTTCCCGCACCAAGGCCAATGCGGTTAAGCGGTTTTCAAGGCTGAGTGCATGTTGGCGAATCGGGGTGAGTGGGGCCACTGCCAGTACACCGTTCAAGCTGGCCGCTTGAAGGCCGGCGAAACCCGCTTCACCGAACAGTCGTTGCGCTGCAGCGGTGGGGTGCACGCCATCCGCAAAAATTCGATGTTCACTGTCAGCTGCCGCGTTGATGCCTTTAATACAAAGCAAGCTGGTAGAAATCGCGCAGGCGGGTTGAAGCGCGTTTGCGGATGTAAAACCGTAGCGTGCAGGGTCGGCAAGAATGGCGTCTAGAAGTTTGTTTGAGTCAACAACAACCGCACCTTTGCTGGCCGCTGCTGATACAAGCGTATTGTTGAAAGTGGCAGACAGATTGTTCAGGAAGTTGGCCGTACCGGGTGCGGTCGTATCGGCTGCTTGACCGTCTGGCGTTACGCCGAGGTTGGGCATGGTGATGACTACGATGTTCTGTGCACCTGCTGCTTTGAGTCGATCAATCTGGGCCAGCAACTGTGTGGCCGCCAGCGACATTTCTTGAAGCGCGATCAGTGGGCTTAATCCGCCAGTTACTGCGGCGGCCTGCGCAAAACCGTCGTTTGATCCAGCCCAAAGTGCAATCAGATCAGTGCGGGTAAAACTGGGTGAGTCTAGTAAAAGGCGATCTACTTGTTCTGTCACAGGGATAGTGGTGATACCCGTTGTCAAATCTCTGTTGGTACCTAAAGGATTGCTGACCCTTGAACCACCTTGCGCATAATTACCGCCGTTGATGGGCGTGCTCACGCCGTTGATCACATCGACATCCAGCGGAATACCCAACTTGTCTGCCACGACATTGGCCCAAATTTGTGCATCAGGCGAGTTGGTGGTGAACTTCATTCGGTCGGGAATTGCCCCTGCGGGAACGCTACTGATTAAACCTTGCGTCGCTGTAGCGGTGTAGGCACCACCGTCGCTTAAGCTGTCGCCGAGCACGAACAAGCGGTCAATTCGAAATTCTTCCGCGCTGACTTGCAGGCTGCACAGGGCCAGAGAAACGGCGAAAGCCAGTTTGATTTTTTTCATGGTGTCTCCTGGAATAGTAAGTATTGTGATTACGTTACTTTTCCAAGATTAAACGCTGTTTGAAAATTATTCCAGAATCAGGTCCGTCATGAAAAAAGCCGCCCGGGTTTGCACCCAAGGCGGCTTTCTTGAATTCGCTGAAACTGCTTTAGCAGACCAGCAAATACACCATGTACAAGGTGATGAGTACTTGAATCAGGAAGAAGGTGGCGCGCAGCATCACCAAAATAAATGAAGTACCCAGAATGTGCGAAATGCTTTGCGCAATGCGGGCGTACAGCACATACACGGCGATCGCGCTGATTGTTTCAATTTGACCCATCAAGCCTGCGACCGCAACCACAGCAGCAAACACCGGAAAATTTTCCAGACAGTTCAAGTGCGCTGATTTTGCGCGTTGCAGGAACATGGGGTCAATGGGTTCTTTGCCGCGCTCCCAACTGTCAATTCGCTTTTGGCCCAACAGGGCTTGCGGTATGCGGGGGGTGGCGTAGAACAGGGCCAAAAGTAAAATCCAGCCTGCGTAAAGCAATACGGTGGTGTAAGCGTTCACTATTTTGTCTCCTTGTTATTGGGTTGAATGCACGAAATTTCACCGCCGATTATGGGTGAACCGACATCGACTGAATAGTATAAGTTCGGACAAAATTGAATGCTGGATTGCACTTGATAGCAGTCGTTTGATTTCTTTAATTTGCATTCGCCTTTTTCTGTATTTCAAGGCATTGCGCGATTAAAACTTCGAATGGCTCTGCGTCATTCAAGAGCAGACCGTCATCGATCATGTGTTGGTAGTCGATGACTAAATTAGCTAGCGCGTCCCCATTCGGTACAAGTTGCAGTCCGCCAGTGACTGCTGCGTGATAATCGATCGCATCGCCTTGAGTGTTTTTTTCTGCAAAGAATATGCTTTTGTGATCCGCAACAGCATTGGCGAGAGTTTTGTCCGCGATGGCCGCATTGACGAAACCAGTGGTATTCAGTCTTGTTATATCGTGCCAGTGGCGTGCGAAGCGATCGCCCCCGCGAAACGTACCCTGTGCGCAAAAAACATGAATCGCTGTGGCCTTTTCCCAGAAGGTACGTTCGGGGCGCATTACATGCGGTGTGCTTGTAGGAAACTGCACACCCGGCAAATGTTTGGCAGCATCGCAGCAAATAGCTCGTGGCTCGCTGGGCTCACCAGTCGAGCGGGCGCCAAATTCCAGCATGACAGATGGTTTGACATAGCCAGTGCCCGTTGTCAGCGGCGTGTAGTCGATAAATATTTTGTCGCCCTCGGTCCGCACTACCGCGGGTAGCTTGTCTCGCTCAAGGTTTTGCCTGAGACGCGGCGCGATTTCTTCATCAACCCAGGACGACAAGCGTGAGCGGATCTCTTTGCTCCATTTTCTCTCTTGGCTTTTGCTGCTTGGCAGTGGCGTATCCGCTTTGCCCACAAGGTCGCTGGCGATTGCGCGAATGTCGTATGTTAGATCGACATCTTCGGAGAAGCGCTGAATGACACCGTATGCCTTTGACAAAGATGTGCCGCCTTTAAACACCAGGTGTTCCGCGTAAGGACCAGCAAAGAGTTGTTGCAATGACCAAACCACCCAGATGTCTTTTTCTAGCAAATGTGGCGAAAGGCCTGATGTGTTGGCCGCCGAATTGAGTGCTTCCAGGCGTTCAGTTTCTGGCAGGTGGAAGAAGTCAACCATGGGCGACTAAAGCACTGATTTCTTGGGCCATCCAAGTTGGCAGGCGCGACCTGGCCGATGCGATTTTTTTTAGTTCGGATTGGGGCAGCTTGGCGCGCAATTTCTGCATTGCTTTGCTGGCCTTTTCTGGGCCGAGCCAAGCCAGTGCCCGCACCACTTCGCCCGCGGCTTGGCCCGGCAAAATTAGTTGCCAGTTTGGTGCGTGTCGAAGTTCGATTGTTTGCGCGCCCAGGTTCAAGTGGCGGCTGGGGCCCGATGTGAGATAAACCGCCCGCATTGGCACTTGCGTGGTCAAGCCCAGCGCGTTGGCGGAGGCAGCGCCGTGCGACACAATGGTTTCACCGCGCTGGTTTGCCAAGCCATCGACCATCTTCACGGTCGATGGCGCCCGGGTGCCGAACTGGCTTTCAACGGGCTGCACATAGATGCCGCGACCAGCACGCAATAAAGCGCCACGCTTTACGAGCCGCGACAGTACTTGGTCCACGGCCGCACGATTGCCTAAGTGAAGCAGTTCTTTAGCGGCCAAAGGTGTGCCTTCTGGCGCTTGGGCGGCATATTCCAGCACTTTTTTGGCAAGGGATTGCATAACGATATCTCCTAATGTGTCAGAAGTGTATATTTATTTCTGACACTTTTCAAGTTTTAAAGCATTGAAAGGCTTTGAGAAGGGAGGGGCTCGATAGAGTTAACTCGTTTCGTGTTTATTCGACAGTTTGGTTTCAATGTGAAAAATATATGGCTTGAACTACGAATTAGATAAACGATGAACCTCAATTCTCGCAAGCCCGGTCTTTACCCTTCCTTTTTCGTTCCTCAGCCATCGGATAACTTGCAAATTCTGATCTACAAGCAGTACGGTGTTACGCCGAGCGATGCCAATACCTATGGCCTGTTGTCAGAATATCTTCTACAGTTGAATCCAGAAGTGAAAAGCGTGCAGCAGGTTTTTGGCAAACATGTTCCCCGCACTTTGAACTTTATTTCCCACAGCGCGGCCGATCTGGTCTGCCAAAACCCTGACTTAATCAAGCGACAAATTTCTAGCTACATGCAACCCGGTCGTCAATTTAGTCAAAGTGCAGCTTTTGCTCAGTACGCACCCGATGAAGGCCCGGGAAGATCTCTTTATGAAATGTTGGTTAGAGCAAGCATGGACTTGGAACCGGAAATGCTTGCCGTAGAGGGTGGGTTGGGCTTGATGGGAAGTCTGAGTAAAAAGGCGCATAAAGAAACTTTGTTTGCATTGAATCAGCTACGTGCTCAACGTTCTGCAAAAAAGATGTCAGCACAGCAATATCAGTTTCAGCAAAAGCAGATTTTGAACACGTTCAAGAAAAAACTGGGTGTGCTCGAACACTTGGTTTACGGAGGCAAAGGGGCACATGGTGCGCTTTATTTGAACAAGGCTAGGGGGATCGAACCGCCGGCAGGATTTGTTCGCGACGCGCAGAGGTGGGGCAAAGTGGCTGGCTTGGTTAAAGCTGGCAGTGTCGTGTTGACTGCGCATGCAATTAGTCAAGGATGCTCGGATATTGCGAGTGCCAAGATTCAATCTAGGAAAAACGAAGTTGCTTATGAAACTTTGTTTTCGATCGGAACTGGCTTGGCAGTGAGTGCGTTTGTAGTGCTTGGGCCAATGGGATTGGCTGTTGGGTTGGTAGCGCATGCGGCATTAAGTTTCGGCGGTGGCTTTGTTGGTAAGGCGGCCGGTAGTTTTGCATATGACAAAGTTGGAAATCAAATTGATTTGGCTGATACCTACATTGTCAGGAGATTCTGTTCATGAGCATGGATGATATTTACTACTGGATTTTCGTCAACATGTTGTATGCGTTTGGTCTGACAATTTTCACCTTGCCTTTGGTTCTGATATTTAAACCCAAACAAATCGAAAAACAGTATTTTGATGTGAACAGAGTGGGGGTGGGGGCTACGCTTTATTTGGCAACACCCTCTGGCTGGGCGGCCAAGGCTGCCCTTATCGCGGGTTGTATGTCTATGCATTCCCGCCAAAAGAAGAAGGGCCTTGAGGGAATTCATTTGCTGGCACCGACCTGGTATAGAGCGTTATGCTGGATCTTCTTTTGGCCTGGACTGATTAATATGACGGTAGGATTGGTCTTGACTTTGTTGTACCTGCTAATTTCCACTTTATTTTAAATTAATATTGAGTTTTTGAATCTTTACCATTTGTGTCTATGAAGATTATTAATTTAGATAAAGGGTTAAGAAAAGTGATCACCTCCACTTTTAGTCGAGTTTCTTGTTGCTTAGCATTTAAGTCTATCTTGTGTTTTTTGTTTTTCACTTTTGTCTCGGCTTCAAAGGCGGAAAGCGTTTTCAACGCTCAGTGATCATGCGGTATTGAATAATTATGTGATTGTTGATGCCGGTAACGTTAAAAAGCTTGATTCATCTGTAGGTGTAAACTCTGGTAGTGAGCGGTTACAGCTAAATGGGAGGTGTTTTGACACTTCAGACCCCCTTGGGTTTTGGGGCTACGATGATAGAGCTGGGCTCTTACTCAGAAGTCAAACTAAATCTATGAAGGTCGCGTTTTTTGCATCTGACATCAATACCATAAAAGTTGATGTGGTAGTTGTGCAACCAGTTAGTTGCTCTTTCCAATCCAGTGGGGCACGCAGCGCCGAAGAAGTCATCGAAGATATTAGGAGACAAAATGAAAATAGAAATCGGCGGATTGAGCAGCTAGAACGTCAGTTTGGTGAACGCTAACAAGGGCTGGGAAAAATGTCCGATTCAGTCAGATCGAAAAATCTAGATTTACTCCGGTGGATTTACGGGGGGCAAAAATATACAGCAAAATAATTAGCATTTATGGCCAGTTATGCTTATGTGTCTGAAATGGCAATCGGCCTTCGAGATATTTCCGATTCTGAAGCCCGACAAATTGAAGACTTGATGTTTCTCCCTGCAGGCAGGCTGGATAGAAGCAATATTGATGTCTTACAAATGGATGTTTTGGATTTCGAACTCTACTGCCAGCTAAAAAGTCTCTCCGTCTGCTCGAAGGAGAGTCTTTTAAAATTTCTTTCTGATATGAAATCTAATTATTCATAAGAAATGTCATTGGTATT
The DNA here is from genome assembly GCF_002377005.1 of Limnobacter sp. UBA3528. Classification (NCBI taxonomy): domain Bacteria; kingdom Pseudomonadati; phylum Pseudomonadota; class Betaproteobacteria; order Burkholderiales; family Burkholderiaceae; genus Limnobacter; species Limnobacter sp. UBA3528. The sequence continues at coordinate 55,377 of NZ_DFOZ01000026.1, forward strand.
TTGAGTCCAACGGATTCCAGTGTATCTGGTTATTCTTTCACCTTCTTCACCACCGCATACCGCTCCAGCGTTTTCTTCCTGGCCACATCGTGTTCTACCACCGGCCTTGGGTAGGTTTCGCCCAGCACCACGCCGGCCATTTGCAACTCGAACGTTGGGCATTCGGCGGGGTTGTGAATGTACTTGTTGGAAAGCTTGGCCAGTTCCGGGCAGTACTTGCGAATGAATTTGCCTTCAGCGTCGAATTTTTCGGATTGACTGTAGGGGTTGAAAATCCGGAAGTAGGGTTGTGCGTCGCAGCCTGTGGATGCCGCCCACTGCCAGCCACCGTTGTTGGCTGACAAATCAAAGTCGTTCAGGTTTTCTGCAAAATATTTCTCGCCCCAGCGCCAGTCAATGCCAAGGTCTTTGGTCAAAAAGCTGGCCGTGACCATGCGCAGCCGGTTGTGTTGAAAACCGGTCTGGTTAAGTTGCCGCTGTGCGGCGTCTACCAGTGGAAAGCCTGTTTTCCCTTCACACCAGGCCTTGAACAGCTTTTGCGCTTTTTCATCGCTATCCCATTGAATCAGGTCGTATTCCGGCTTGAAGGCTTTTTCTGCCGCATCGGGGCGATGGTAAATAATCTGGAAATAAAAATCGCGCCAAATCAGTTCGTTCAACCAGCCCATTGCGCCTTCGCTGCCATCGAATTTAAACCGGTCGTAAGCGGCTTTGGCCAGCCTGCGAACTGAAATGGTGCCAAAGCGGTTGTGCACGCTCAGGTAACTCACCCCTTTCACCGCAGGGAAGTCGCGCTTGTCTTTGTATTTGTCGATGCGGTTGAGAAAGTCCTCAAAAGCATCTAGTGCGCCTTCCTCGCCGGGCTTGATCATTTCCAGCAAATTCGTGCGTTTGAATCTCATGTCTTCCAGGCTGGGTGCGGACAAGTCTGATTCTTTGGCCAGAGCACCCATTCTTGCTTCGCTGGGGTAGGGTGTCAGGTGAAACTCATCCAGCTTTTTCATGCAGGCATTTTTAAAAGGCGTGAACACGCTGAAAAATTTACCCGCCTGGGTCAGCACTTCGTCTTCTTCAAAAATCGCCTGGTCTTTAAACCGAAACAGTGGCACTCCATTGCCTTGCAAGGCTTTGCCCACGGTAATGTCACGGTGAATTGCGGCGGGTTCGTAGTCTTTGTTGGTGAACACCGCCTGTACGCCCAGTTTCGTCGCCAACTCCGGAATTGCTGTTTCGGCATGGTCATACATCAGGTGCAGATCGCCCCCAAAGCCTTGCAGCTTTGTTTTCAGGGCCATGCAGCTTTCCCAAATAAACTCCACCCGTCGGTCTGCCTTGTTGGGCAAGGCATCCAGAATGGTTTTGTCAAACACAAATACGCAATGCACCTGCTGGCAATGTTTCAAGGCATAAAACAGGGCTGCGTTGTCATGGGTTCGAAGGTCGCGCCGAAACCACATCAAGCCTTTCGGGTATTGGCCAGGCTGTGGTTGAGTCGACAAGGGGTGGTTTTCCAGAAGTGAAGCAGGCATGAGTACAACTTGAATTTGGGTTGGTCTGTGCGTATTAAGGCGGGTAGAGGAACGCCTACCCGATTTTGCACAGTTAAAAGGCATTACAATTTTGGCATGAGCGAGACCGAAATTTCTACCCCTGATGAATTTAGCTTGTCCGGTCAGTTGTTGATCGCCATGCCAAACATGCTCGACCCCAGTTTTGCGGGGTCTGTGGTGTATTTGTGCGAACACTCCACCAAGGGTGCAATGGGTTTGGTGATTAACCGACCTACCGACTTGGCGATTGAAGGTTTGCTCGAGAAAATCAATGTGAACGTGCAGGGTTTTTTGCCGACTCATTTCCCGGTGATGGTGGGTGGTCCGGTCGCTTCTGAACGTGGGTTCGTTCTGCACACCGAGCCGTTGAACTGGAGTTCATCTTTGAAGGTGAACGATGAAATTTCGCTCACCACATCCCGAGACATTCTTGAAGCTGTGGCCCGCGGCGAAGCGCCGGGCAAATGGCTGATCACCCTGGGTTATGCTGGCTGGGGCGAAGGGCAGCTAGAAGAGGAGCTTGCTCAAAACGCCTGGCTCACCGTGCCCGCCAATCATGAAATATTGTTCGACACACCCTTGGAAGAACGCTTTGCAAGCGCCTACGCCATGTTGGGTATCGACCCCGCTTTGATGAGCGGCGCTGCGGGGCATGCTTAATCAATGACCAAGCCCGTGCAGTCGCCCAAGCCCACGCAGTACCTGGCGTTTGATTTCGGTTTGAAGCGAATTGGCGTTGCATTTGGCAACTCCTTGACCAAAACCGCCAGTGGCATTGCAGTGGTTGAAGCACAAAATGATGAGCAACGTTTTGCAAAAATTGAAAGCCTGGTCAAGGAATGGCAGCCCGAGGGCTTGGTCGTAGGCGTACCCCGTCAGCCCGATGGCGCTGACAATGAACTGACCACCCGCTGTGAACGGTTTGCCCGGCAGCTGGAAGGCCGCTTTGCCTTGCCTTGCGCCATGGTGGACGAGCGATACACCAGCGCTATTATTGAAAGCTGTATGGGAGGCAAGGCCGCCCGCGAGAACAAAGGCCGAGTCGACATGGGCAGTGCCTGCCTGATTCTGGAACAATTTTTTCTGGAGGGACGATGAGCCTGCCAAACCCTGAAGCCCTTTACGCCCGTTTGCGAGATCAAATTGAAAAAGCCTTTCCCGACCGTTCCGAACTGGGACTGATTGGGGTGCACAGCGGAGGCGCCTGGATTGCCCAGCGCCTGCATGCCGACCTGGGTTTTGCCCTGCCATGCGGATTCCTTGACAGCGCGTTTTATCGCGACGATTTCTCTGAGCGTGGCTTGAAAGAGGCCCCTAAACCCGCCGAGGTGCCGTTTGAAGTGCAGGGCCGCACCATATTGTTGGTTGATGATGTGTTGTACACAGGGCGAACCACGCGGGCGATTGTGAACCATTTGTTCGACTTTGGTAGGCCTGCAAAAATTGAGTTGGCCGTGTTGCTGGATCGTGGTGGCCGTGAATTGCCGATTGATGCGCAGTATGTGGGCAAGCACTTGCCCTTGAAGCCAAATGAAGCGTTTGTATTGACCCAAGATGATCAAGGAGCTTTCCGCCTGGAGCTGGAGGTAAAACCAAATTGAATAACCCTCAACTGAACGCCGCAGGTGAGTTGATTCACCTGCTGAGTATTGAAGGGCTGCCCAAGGCGATGATCCATCGCATTCTGGACACGGCAGAATCGTTTTTGTCGGTGACCGATCGCGAGGTAAAACAAGTGCCGCTGTTGCGCGGCAAGTCAGTGTTCAATGTGTTTTTTGAGAATTCCACCCGCACCCGCACCACATTCGAGATTGCGGCCAAACGTTTGTCGGCTGATGTGGTGAATTTGAACATTGGTTCATCTTCCACCAGCAAGGGTGAATCGCTGATCGATACCATTGATAACCTGGCTGCCATGTCTGCAGACATGTTCGTGATGCGTCATTCTGAAAGTGGTGCACCCACCTTCATGGCCCAGCATTTGAACCGCACCAGTGGCGGTACCATTCATGTGATCAATGCGGGCGACGGGCGGCATGCCCACCCCACGCAGGCATTGCTCGACATGTACACCATCCGCCATTACAAGCAAGACTTCACCAAGCTGCGAGTGGCCATTGTGGGCGACATTCTGCACAGCCGAGTGGCGCGTTCCGACATTCATGCCTTAACCACCCTGGGCTGCCCTGAGGTACGTGCCGTGGGGCCGAGCACACTGCTGCCCAGTCACCTCGACAACATGGGGGTGCGCGTTTACCACGACCTGGTGGAAGGTATTAAAGATTGCGACGTGATCATCATGCTGCGATTGCAGAAAGAGCGCATGACTGGCGCCTTGATTCCTTCGGCACAAGAGTATTTCAAACACTTTGGGTTGACTGAAGAAAAGCTGCGTCATGCCAAACCCGATGCCATCGTGATGCACCCCGGCCCCATGAACCGGGGGGTGGAAATTGATTCGGCAGTGGCCGATGGCCCGCAAAGCGTGATTTTGAATCAGGTAACGTTCGGTATTGCCGTGCGCATGGCGGTGATGAGTATTCTGGCTTCGTCCAGCAAAGGCGCTTAAATTGAACTACGAGGAAAGACAATGCGAGTCTTGATTTCTGGCGGACGAGTGATTGACCCCAGCATCGGTGCCGATGCAATCATGGAGGTGGCTGTGGCTGCAGGTCGTGTGGTGGCGGTGGCCCCCAAAGGCGAAATGCCAGCCGACTTTGCGCCCAGCAAAACCATTGATGCCACCGGCCTTTGGGTGTTGCCCGGCTTGGTGGACTTGTCGGCACGCCTGCGTGAGCCGGGTTATGAATATCGCGCCACCCTGGAAAGTGAAATGGAAGCGGCCATGGCTGGCGGAATTACCTCGCTGGTGTGTCCACCCGATACTGAGCCTGTGCTGGACGAGCCTGGCTTGATCGAGATGTTGAAGTTCAAGGCACGCCAGTTGAACCTGGCCAAGGTCTACCCACTGGGTGCCCTGACCACGGGTTTGAACGGCGAAACGCTGACTGAAATGGCCGAACTTACCGAAGCGGGTTGTGTGGGTTTTAGTCAGGCTGAGTCGCCCATTCGCGATTTGCGCGTGTTGCTTCAAGCCATGAAATATGCCCGCAACTTTGGATTTACCGTGTTTTTGCGCCCCACCGAGCCCAACTTCAGCAAAGGGGGGGTGGCTCATGCAGGTGCCTATGCATCGCGCATGGGTTTGAGCGGCATTCCGGTCATGGCTGAAACCATTGCCCTGCAGGCTTATTTTGAGCTGGTTCGGTCCACTGGCACGCGCATGCACATTTGTCGCATCAGTTCGGCCAATGGCATTGAGCTGGTTCGCCAAGCCAAGGCAGAAGGTTTGCCTGTCACCTGTGATGTGGCAATTCACCACGTACACCTGACTGACCTGGACATCGGCTTTTTCGACCCCAATGCGCACCTGATTCCACCCTTGCGTGAACAGCGCGACCGCGACGCTATTCGCGCCGGTTTGCTTGATGGCACCATTGATGCGATTTGCTCCGACCACACACCGGTCGACGACGATGCCAAGCTGTTGCCTTTTGCGGAAAGCGAAGCGGGCGCAACCGGGCTGGAGCTGCTGCTGACTTTGGCCGTGAAGTGGATGCGTGAGCAAAACGTGCCCCCCGCACGAATTGTTGAGTTGTTGTGTGGCAACCCCGCCGACATTATCAAGGTGCAAGCAGGTAGTTTGCGCACGGGCATGCCGGCTGACTTGTGCCTGTTCAACCCCGAGGTGGATTGGGTGGTGGGCGAGGCCAGTTTGATCAGCCAGGGCAAGCACACGCCGTTCAATGGGTTTCCCATGCAGGGCAAAGTGCAACTGACCATGGTGAATGGCAACGTGGGCTACAGCAGCCTTGAAAAAAGCAAAATGAAAGTGCTTGCAGCATAAGGTTAATAAAACATGCGCAAAGCCTGGATGTTGGTTCGCCTGCTTACCCACCTGCTGTACGGTTTTGTGGTGGCTTTGGTGTTTTGGCCCTTGTTCAGCAAGGCCATGAAAGAAGCGATCGAGAAGCGTTGGGCCCGCCAGTTGCTGGGTATTTTGAATGTGAAGGTGAAGGTGGTGTATGAATCGCCTGAATCGAATTACGCCATTCACAAGCCCTGTTTGCTGTACAGCACGCATGTGTCCTGGCTGGATATTTTTGCGTTCAACAGCATTCACCCGGTCACCTTCATCGCCAAATCTGAAATATCCAAATGGCCCATCGGTGGCTTGCTGGCCAAGCGAAGCGGCACTCTGTTTATTGAGCGGGGCAAACGCCATGCCGTGCGCGACGTCATCCACGCCGCCGTCAAGGTATTGGGTACCGGGCGGTGCGTGGCGGTGTTCCCGGAGGGCACCACCGGGCCTGGAGATGCGCCCCTGCACTTCCACAGTAATTTTGTTCAACCCGCGATACAGGCCAAGGTGCCTTTGTTGCCAGTCAGCTTGCAGTACTTCATGCCCAATGGAAAATTTTCTTCCGAACCGGCTTTCATTGGCGAACAAACCTTGCTGGAAAACATTCAGGTGTTGATGAATAGTACAACCGGGTTTGTGGTTCAGCTTTATATTCACGCACCGATTGATACCGACGGGCGCACGCGGCATGAGCTCAGCGATGAGGCGCATGAGAAAATACGCGCGCTGTGCAGCAAAACCAGCGTGGTGGCTTGAATTCAGGGAATTGTGGGAAGTGGTGGCTCGACAGCATCCACTTGAATGATCGCTTCATCTTCCAGACGAAGTGCAGTCAGTTGACCGCCCCACACGCAACCTGTGTCCAGGCAATATCCAGCCTTGTTTTTCAGCTGGCCCAGTGTGGACCAATGCCCGAACAAGATTGGGCCCTCTCCTGAAAATTCTCGCGCAAGTTCAAACCAGGGTTTCAGTTCTGGGGGTGCGTCGGCTGGCTCCAGTTTGTACTTGAAGTCGATTTTGCCGTTGTCGCGCACCATGCGCATGCGAGTAAACACATTCACAATCAAACGCAGGCGATCAAAGCCTTCCAGCGTTGGTTCCCAGCGATTGGGTTTGTTGCCGTACAGTTCGGCCATGAAGGCTTGCCAATCGGGTCCCGACAACACTTGTCGTACTTCTTCGGACAATGCCAATGCGTCCTCAAAACTCCATTGCGGCAAAATGCCAGCATGCGTCAGTAGTGCTTGATCCAGGGTGTTTGGGGTACGCGGCAAGCGAAGGGCCAAGGGTTGGCTTCGCAGCCAGTTCACCAATTCTTCGCCATCGGGTGCCTGCACCACCTCGGCAATCGTGTCGCTTTCGTGGCTGCGACCACTGTTGCACCACAAGGCCAGCAGATGCAAGTCGTGGTTGCCCAGCACGGTGTGGGCTTGTTGACCCAGGCTGTGCACATAGCGCAGGGTGTCCAGCGAGCGGGGCCCGCGGTTGACCAGGTCGCCAGCAAACCACAGAACATCCGCCTGGGCGTTGAACTGAACTTTGTCCAAAAGTTTCAATAGGGAATCGAGACAACCTTGAACGTCGCCAATCACATAGTTGGCCATATTGAAAACAAACCAAAACAACGAAAGTAGTATTATGCCTTGAGTCTATGTATTCAACGCATGGAGTTGGATCAGGCCCTTGCGTTCTCAACTTTCTATTTTGACTATTTCAGGTATTCAACCATGAGCATCTCTTCCTCTATTTTCAAAGCCTATGACATTCGTGGCATTGTGGACGACACCTTGACCGAAGACGCTGCCTATTGCGTGGGGCGTGCTTTGGGGCAGTTGGCATTAAGCCGTGGCAAAAACGAAGCAGTGGTGGGGCGAGATGGGCGTTTGAGTGGCCCACGCTTGTGTGGCGCATTGGCCGATGGCTTTCGGGATGCCGGTGTGAATGTGGTGGATGTGGGCATGGTGGCCACTCCGCTGGTTTATTTTGCAACTTTTTTACTTGGCAATGGCACCGGGGTGCAGGTTACCGGCAGCCACAACCCGCCGCAATACAACGGCTTGAAAATGATGGTGGCCGGTGAAACACTGTATGGCGACACCATTCAGGGCTTGTTGAAATGGATTCAAACCGAGAAGCCTGTGCGTGGCGTGGTGCCCGGTGTGCAGCGTGGCAGCTACCGGGAACTCGATGTATGGCCTGATTACCTGGGCAACATCCTGGGGCACATCAAACTGGCACGCCCCATGAAAATTGCTGTGGATTGTGGCAACGGTGTGGGGGGTGCCTTTGCAAAAACCTTGTACGAAGCCTTGGGTTGTGAGGTGACTGAACTGTTCTGTGAAGTGGATGGCAATTTTCCCAATCACCATCCTGACCCTGCACACCCGGAGAACCTGCAAGACCTGATTGCTTGCGTGAAAAACGGCGATGCTGAAATTGGTTTGGCCTTTGACGGCGATGGCGACCGCCTGGGCGTTGTGACCAAAGACGGTGAAATTATTTACCCCGACCGCCAGCTTATTTTGTTTGCCCGCGATGTGATTGCCCGCAACCCCGGTGCCATGGTGATTTACGACGTGAAGTGCACACGCCATGTGGCCAAAGCCGTGAAGGCGGCCGGTGGCGAGCCTTTGATGTGGAAAACAGGCCATTCCCTGATCAAGGCCAAGTTGAAGGAAACCGGTGCCCCACTGGCAGGCGAGATGAGCGGCCATGTGTTTTTCAAGGAACGCTGGTTTGGGTTTGATGATGGTTTGTACGCTGGCGTGCGTTTGCTTGAAATTTTGTCGCGAGGCAGTGACCCCAGCGCTGAACTGAATGCCTTGCCCAATTCTTCGAGTACCCCTGAATTGCAGTTGCAAACTGCCGAAGGTGTGAACTTCGACATCGTGAAACGCTTGCAGGCTGAGGGCAAATTTCCAAGCTCGGAATCGGTCAATACCATTGATGGTGTACGAGCCGAGTATGCAGATGGTTTTGGGCTGGCGCGCCCGTCCAATACAACGCCAGTGGTTGTGATGCGTTTTGAGGCCGACAGCGACACTGCACTGGCCCGCATTCAAGGCGAATTCAAAGCCGCCATTCTGGCGGTGGCCCCCGATGTGAAGTTGCCCTTTTAAATGGCTCAGTCAACTGATCTTGAAATTGTTGAGGCCACCCGCCGCTGGGTAGAGCAAGTGGTGGTGGCTTTCAATTTGTGCCCCTTTGCCAAGCGCGAATTGATGAAAGAACGTGTGCGTTTTGTGGTGAGCAAAGCCACGGACGAAGCCACTTTGCTGGATGAACTGGCCCATGAGTTGGCTTTGCTGAATGTGGACCAAGCGGTGGAGACCACCCTGCTGATTCATCCGCAGGTGTTGCAGGATTTTTACCAGTACAACGATTTTCTGGAAGCTGCAGACGAGTTACTGGTCGACATGGACCTGGAAGGTGTTTACCAGGTGGCCAGCTTTCACCCTGATTATCAGTTTGGCGGGACCGAGCCAAACGATGTTGAAAATTACACCAACCGTTCGCCCTATCCCATGCTGCATTTGTTGCGTGAAGACAGCTTAAGCCAAGCCATCGACAATTATCCCGAGGTGGATTTAATTCCCGAGCGGAACATTGAATGCATGAATGAACAGGGTCTTGAAAAAATGCAGTCGCTGCTGGCGGCGTGTTTAAAAGAGGCAAGCGAGAAATAAACAACACGATCCAGAAATTGGATGTTTTGTTCTAATTGGGCTCTTTGCTTACAAGCGTTCACCGGAAAGCAAAGCGGTGATTATATTTCGCGGCTTTTTGAGTTTTTACTCTAGTCAAAAACCTTGGATGTAACTCTGGAGTTTCGAGGAAAGCCTCGAAAAATGGACTTGCAGGCAATTACGACTGCTTGCAAACTGTGGGTTCACATCCCTCCTCTTTTGCTTCTGAGGTTTGCCCGATTAACCATATCGGGCATTTTTTTTGCCCTTTTTCTGGGCACACTTTCCCAATTCAAGTAGCATTGCGCCTGTAACAAACAAGTGAAATTGCCGTGGCCACTTACACCGTCAAAGAGATGTTTTATACCCTGCAAGGCGAAGGTGCCCAAGCGGGTCGAGCGGCTGTGTTTTGCCGTTTTGCCGGCTGCAATTTGTGGACGGGTCGCGAAGAAGACCGGGCCACTGCCGTGTGCAAATTTTGCGACACTGATTTCGTAGGCACCGACGGCGTGGGTGGTGGAAAGTTCAAGGACGCTGTGGCCCTGGCCCAGGCCATTGCAGACACGTATCAAGGTGGCCTTGGCACCGCAAGGCCTTATGTGGTGTTCACTGGTGGTGAGCCCACCTTGCAACTTGATTCTGCGCTGATTGACGCTGTACATGCGCAAGGGTTTGAAATTGCGATTGAAACCAATGGCACCCTGCCTGTACCAGAGGGCGTGGACTGGATCTGCGTCAGCCCCAAGTTTGGTAGCGAACTGGTGCAAACCCGTGGGCATGAATTGAAGGTGGTGGTGCCGCAGTTGGGCCAGGATTTGACTGCATTGGGGCAACTGCAGTTTGACCATTATTTTGTGCAAGCCATGGACGACTCCGACCCCGCAAAAAAAGCCAAAAACATGCAGGCGGCCATACAAACCTGCCTGAATAAACCGCAGTGGCGTTTGAGCGTACAAACCCACAAAGTCATTGGAATGCCATGAAAGTTTTTAAACAATTTACCTTCGATGTGGCACACCAGTTGCCCGATTGGCCAGGGTTGCACGGCCACAGCTACACCGCAGAGGTGTGGTTTGAAGGCCCTGCCACCGATGGTTATGTGGTGCCTGAAAGCTTGTTGACCCAACATGTGGGCGCGGTACACAAGCGGCTGGACCATTCTTATTTGAACGAGTTTATTGAGCTACCCACCTCAGAAAACATTGCCCGCTGGATTTGGGATCAGCTTCGCCCGGTGGGGCCTTTGATCAAAGTGAAGGTGTTTCGCGGATCGATCGGGTTTGGGGTTGAGTTTGACCTTGAGGACGCGAAGGCGGAGGGCAGGGCGTAAGTAACGGACTTGCTTGTGCCGCACTGGACAGGTGATTAGGGAGCTAAACGTGAAGGGTCATCGTGCGACCCATTGCAAGTTCAGCTCCCCAATCGGCGGCGGTGTTTCGATCGCCTCGCCTTCAAGAAAACCTGCCCTTGTGTGCCGAGCAGGGCCGGTGTTGCCCGGCATGGGCGACAGAGAACGGACCC
>NZ_DFOZ01000026.1:66439-87544 GCF_002377005.1 Limnobacter sp. UBA3528
CGAGAGATCGGAACCCAAGCCAATTGGGCGATTAAGAGGCCCCGAGAGAGCGGAACCCAAGCCGATCGGACGATAAAAAAGCGCCGAGAGATCGCAACCCAAGCTGTCACGCCAGAATTTTCTTCGCCTTGTCGCTAGTAATTTGCTGGGCCCACACAAACTGGCGTGAGTCATCGGCAGTCATCGGTCGTGCCAAGCCAAAACCTTGCAGTTCAAGCACACCCGACTCAATCAAGAAGTCACGTTGCTCGGCGGTTTCAACGCCTTCGGCCACCACACCCAAACCCAGTGCCTGTGCCATAGCCAACACAGTGCGTGACAGAATGACACTGTCGGTTTTGTTGGGCAGGTTGCTGACAAAGGATCGATCCAGCTTGATGGACTGAACCGGCATGCGATGCAGGGTTGCCAGCGATGAATAACCTGTGCCGAAGTCGTCAATCGACAAGGAAACGCCCAACTCATGCAGGCGGTTCAGATCGTGCAATACAGTTTCCTGGTTTTGCATCAACACGGTTTCAGTCAATTCAAGTTCCAGCAGTTTGGGGGGCAAGCCGGTCAGTTTAAGTACCTTTTCAACCGTGCTGCACAGCTTGCCGTCCAGCAGTTGAATGCCAGATACATTGACTGAAACACTGATCGGGTTGTTCAGTTTCTTGTTGGTGTCCTTCAGCCATTTGCAGGCCTTGCGCATCACCTGCTCGCCCATCGGAATGATTAAGCCCGTTTCCTCGGCGATCGGAATGAACTGGGCTGGGGGAATCAATTCACCCGTGCGCGAACGCATGCGCGCCAAAGCCTCAACCGAACAAATCGAGCCATTGGCGCTGAAGCGTGGCTGGTAGTGCAATTCAATGCGGTCGTGCAAAATTGCATCGTGCAAATCGTTTTCCAGATCAACCTTGGTTTGCAGGGTTGCACTCATATTGGCATGGAACACGCGCACCGTATTCTTTCCCGCCTGTTTCGCTTGGTACATGGCGATATCGGCGTGTTTCAGCAGGCCCTCGACATCGGTGGCGTCGGTGGGGAACAGGGCCACGCCAACCGAGGCACCCACATAAATTTTCTTCTCGCCCAACTCAAACGGTTTTTTGCTGACCGCATCCACCACCTTTCGGCCCACATTGAACGCGGTGTCCTGATCGGCAATATAAGGCAGGGTGATTACAAACTCATCGCCCGACAAGCGGGCCACAATGTCTGAACTGCGGACCACGCTACGCAAACGTTTGGATACGGCAATCAACAAGTCATCGCCACGGTCATGACCCAGCGTGTCGTTCACTGCTTTAAAGCCATCGAGATCGATGAACAAAAGGCCAAGCTTGAAATCCTGCACCTGGTCATTGCCCAGCAGCTCTTGGAGTGTTTGCGACAATGCCAAACGGTTGGGCAAGCCTGTCAGCGGATCGTGCGTGGCTTGATGCCGCATTCGGCTTTCATTGCGTTTGATTGAGCTGATGTCTGTGAAGAAAATCGAAATCAGTTCATCGCTTGGGTAAGCTTTTACCTGGTACCACATCTCGTTGGCAGGGTCTTGCCATTGGAATGTTTCAGGCTGCATGCTGCCCTTGGCCTGGTTCACATATTTGAACAAAGGGGTTTTCTTCAAATGTGGTGCGCGTTCCCACACCATGCGGCCCAGAAGCAGCGGTGCGGTTTTGCCCAGCAGCTCGGCTCCTTTCTCGTTCAGGTAATTCACATAGCCGTTCATGTCGATGGCGAAAAAGGCATCGTCCATCGACTCAAGAATGTTGTTGATTCGTTCTTCACTTTTCAACAGCGCTTCTTCAAGATGAATGTTGCTTGAGCGTCCAATCAGCAAGATGTCCGCGCCAATGCAGGCGGCAGTCCAGTCAAAGTACACCACATCATTGAAAGTGTTGCGCAAGCGAAAGGATCCATCTGTGGAACCCGTTTGGTATTTCACCTGGTCGAGCAGTCGCTTGAATTGGCCCACATCGGTGCGAAATACCAGGTTGGCCGCATCCAGATTTTCCAGTTGCGCGCTGGTTTGTCCTAAAAACTCTTCCAGAGAGGGACTCAGTTTTTTGATGCGTCCTTTGTCATCAACATTCAACAGCACACTGGTGGGAATTTTCTGATCGGCGCTGTCGGAGGTCTCAAGTCGTTGCTCGGGTGTATTGACGGGAGGTACAAGGGCTGGCGGTTGGGCGTGCTTGGCATCTTGTTCCTGAAGGACGCCAAATTCGCCGTGTGCCAGCATTTGCAAACGCAGCCATTGTTCATTGACTTTCACATGGCCAGTCCAGCCCTGTTGCCGGAGCAGCGCGTTGGACAGCGCGCGGTAAATGGCCATGCCATACCGGTTAACGATCAATTCACTACCCGACTTGAATCCCAGCTCTTGCCGGAACAGTTTGCTGGCAGCGATGAGGCTTAATTCGTCGGTCACGTGTCCCAACAGGGCATAACGCGAGGTTCCGCTGTCCAGCAGTTCGTTGATCAGCGGATCGTCAAGAACATTGCTCAGGCTCATACATCAAACCTCGAGAGCCGTTTTTCCATTTCACGCATTAGTTCATCGGAGCGCAAAATGGTTTGTACTGTGCTGCCCAACGTGCGAAAGGCACTTTCCGTGCGCGCCTGCATGCCTTCCATGGCACCGAGTACTTCCCAACCCTGGCGTTGGTTGCCGTGGCCGTTTTCCACCCATTGGTGCGTGGCCCGGTCAATCGATACCAGTTGATTTTCAATGGCGCTCAGTCCGCTTTTCAGCACATCCATTCTGGCCATGAATCCGTTGGTGCGTTCGTTCAGGCTGTCCAGCGTGCCCAGTGTCGTTTGCAGTTGCTGTGCAGCAGCGGGGGACAATTCTTTCTGGAACTCTTTGTGCAAGGTCTGAATTTGCTGGCTGGAATCAAAGGCCTGTTTGCTGATGCGTTGCAATTGCTCCAGGGATTGATTCAGTTCATTGAGCAGATCAAAACTGTCCTCAGTCACCTTCTTGGACAGTTCGGCGGTGCTTTGTCCAATTCGGGTTTGGTTACCCAGACTTTGAACAAAGTCGCGCAGTTTTTTGGAGGCCTGTGAGCTGTCTTCCATTTGCTGGGTGTTGTCTGCGCCCAGTTCTTTCGCAATTTGCGACAGCTCGCGAATGTCTGCCCGAAGCATTTTGAAAGCAGCCACCACAAATGCCATGTTGTCTGCATAGTCATTGAACACTTGCCCCATGGGCGACATGCGGCCTTGCTCATCGGTTTGAGCACGCACACGCAGGTTGATTCCTTTTTCCTTGTCCAGGTAAGCCAGCAGTTTTGCACTTTCTTCTGCAGCCAAGGCATGTTGTCGAAGTGTTTGCGCAATCACCGACAGCAGTAACACGGCCACGGCCACATAAAAGCCATGCAGGGCCACAGCGGGCATGCCCGAGAACGGCCCCCGAAATACATAGCATTCGAAACCCGCTTGTTGAAGCATGTCGAACACAATGTGATGAATCACGATAAACAAGCCCATGCTGAGAAGGGGGCGTGTATCGCGGTAAGCCAGCATCACAGGGAGTAACATGAAAAAGCTGAAATGGTATTCAAGCAAACCGCGCGCGATGTGTACATGCAAGGCACCCATGCCAACCAGCAGCGCAGCGTTGATGTGCATGGTCAATGGTTGGCCAGCGTGCCAGCGGGTAATTGCCAGACTACCTAAAAACAGCGGAATGCCCCAACCCAGGGCTTGGGCTACATTGTTGTAGGCAATGCCCTCGAGCGTGGCAAACATCAGGCAGGCAAAACTGACCACCACGCAAAGCCAGTCGGCGTTGATCCGGATTGATGTGAAATCAGTGGCGTTGTGTGCCGCGCCAGAGAGCCGGCTTAAAAACGTAAAAAACCCTTGCGAGGGTAGCTGCACTGGGGCGTGGGAAGTTTGCTGGTTCAGGGCCGAGTGCTGGGCATGCATGATGAATTCTCGAATGTAACTTTTTCCAAATGTTAAATTCGAGAATACTGGAAGTCATTTGTAATCAATCACCTGAATAGAGTGGATTTTCACCCCTTCAGAATCGTTCTTCCGGCGTCAACAAGCGCCATTGCCCCACTGGCAGGTCGCCCAGCATTACACGGCCAATTCGAACGCGTTTCAAACCCACCACTTTCAGGCCCACGATTTCGCACATGCGGCGAATTTGTCGTTTTTTGCCTTCGTTCAAAATAAAGCGAAGTTGATCTTCGTTTTGCCAGCTGACGCGGGCGGGTTTCAGGGCTTCACCATCCAGGCTCAAACCATAGCGCAGCATTTCAAGCCCACGGTCAGTCAATTCGCCTTCGACCCGCACCAGGTATTCTTTTTCCACGGTGCTGTTGGCGTCAATCAGTTGTTTGGCAATGCGGCCGTCTTGGGTCAGCACGAGCAAGCCGGTTGAATCAATGTCCAGGCGACCTGCCGGGGCCAGGCCTTTCAGCATGGCGGGTTGGAATGGCGTGGATGTTTTACGATCAGCCTGGTTTTCAAGGCTCAGGCATTCCATAGCAGCTTTGTAGCGCCCCTCGGGCTGGCCTGACACCACGCCAATCGGCTTGTGGTACAAAATGGTGACCTGTTTGCCCAGTACATTCTTGGCACGTGCATCCAGATCAATGGTGACCGTGGGCAGCACTTTGGCACCCAGCTCATCGACCACTTTGCCGTTCACTCGCACCCAACCATTCTCGATCAGGTAATCGGCTTCCCGGCGGGAACACAAACCCTTGGCCGCCATGATCTTGCTTAGCCGTTGTGGCTCGAACGGATCAAGCATGTCCAGTGTGTTCGTGCCGGTTACCTTGCTGCGGCGAGGGCGTGCCGTACCAGCGGCAGGGGCCACCGGTGCGCTGCGCATGGCGGCGCGGTTGCGGTCGGGTTTGGCAGTGGCGGCGGCTTTGCCAGCCGCTGCACTGGGGCGTCCACGGCCTGTGGATGCGGAACCCGCAGCCGGTTTGGCTGCGGTTGCTGATTTGGTTCGGTTACTGGGGCGTGCGGGTGGGCCGGAACGGCCCGAGTCGCCACTGCGGCCTGCGCTGCCGTTGCGGCCTGCGGGTTTTTTCATGATTTCAGGATATCCTCTTGCATTGAGGGCGTATTGTAGGTGAAATCAAGGGCTTAGGCTATGTTCTCTGCAAGTCGGGTGGCAAGAGCTTGTAAAGCACCGGCGTAACCAGGCGACCAATGAAGGTGGAAGAAATAAGCCCGCCAATAATCACCCAGGCCATGGGCGAGTAAAGCCCGCCACCTTGCAGCGCCAGTGGCATCAAGCCGCCCACGGCGGTGGCACTGGTCAGCAGAATCGGCAGGAATCGGATACGGCCTGCTTCTTCGATGGACTCATCAAGCCCTTTGCCTTCTTCACGCAACTGGTTGGTGAAGTCCACCAGCAAAATCGAGTTCTTGATTTCAATGCCGATCAGCGCAATGAAGCCAATCATCGCTGTGAAACTGAGCGAATTCCCTGTCAGGAACAGCATGACCATGCCACCTGTAACCCCTAGAGGAATTACGAACAAAACAATCAGCGTGCTTTTGAAACTGCCGAATTCCAGAACCAGAATGGCCAAAATTCCAAATACGGTAATCAGGATCGCAGTACCAAAACCAGCAAAGCTTTCCTGCCTGCTTTTTACTTCGCCAGCCATTTTGTACCGGTAACCCGTGGGCAAGCCCATTTCGTCGATCTGCCTGGCAATTTCATTGCTGATTTTCTCGGTGTTGTACCCCGTACGTGTGTAAGCAGTCAGCAGCACGGCGCGTTCGCGGTCGAAGCGGTAAATGCTGTTCAGGTTGTCATCCAGTTCAAGCGTGGTGAGTTGGGTCAGCGGTACTGCCTGGCCTGTGCGTGAAATCACATGGAAGTCGTCCAGCGCGCTTAGATTGCTGCGAACACCGGCAGGGCCACGCACACTGATGTCGTAGGCATCGCCGTTACTCTGGCGAATTTCACCTGCAAACGCACCTGCAATGGCAAGCCGCACAGCCTGGTCCAGCTCCGCTGAGTTCACACCCAGCAAACCCGCTTTTTCAAAATTCACTTTCAGGCGAAGGTCGCTGCGCCCAGTGCGCTGTGGGTTGTCAACGTTTTGTGTACCGGGATTGGCCAGCATGATGCGCTCAACCTGTGCAGACAATTCACGCAGCGTTTCTATTTCGGGCCCTACCAAACGGATGCCAATGGGTGCATCTATGGGTGGGCCATTTTCAAACTCACGCACAATCAGATTGGCGCCCGCAATTGTTTTCAGTTCATTGCGAATGTTGTCGAGCAGCTTGGGCGTGTCGTCGTTGTATTCCTTGAGCTGTACAAACAATTCACCCACGTTCGATTGTTTGTCTTGCTGAAACACGTTGTAATAAATTTGCGGGTTGCCTTCACCCACAGTGGCCATGACCGCCGTAATTTCGTCAAATTCCGAAAGCTTGTTTTCAACCTGTTTCACCACATTGTCGGTGGCAGTCAGGCTGGAACCCGGGGGCAGCCCCACCTCAATTACAAACTGCGGTGTATTGGCCTTTGGGAACAGCGACATGCCCATGAGGGGTGCCAGGCCCAGGCTGGCCACAAACAACACCAGCGATGCAGCCACCACGGTTTTGGGGGTTTGCAAGGCGCGGTGCAGCAGTGGGGTGTAAATTTTGTCGATCAAGCCCATCAGCTTTTGCAGCACGATATTGCCATGCTCATTTTCGTCTTTCTTCAGCACACGGCTGGCCAGAAACGGGATGATGGTCAATGCAACAAACAGCGATGCAATCACTGTAAATACCACGGCCACCGGCAAGGAGCGAATGAATTTTCCGGCGTTGTCTGGCAGCATCAACAAAGGCAGGAAGGCAAACAACAGGGTTGCAGTACAACCCACCACAGCAAGTGAAATTTGCTTGGTGGCCAGGCGTGCCGCATCCACACGGTTATAGCCCATGCGCAGGTAACGTGAAATGTTTTCAATCACCACGATTGAGTCGTCAACCAACAAGCCCAACGCAACCACCAGGCCGGCAATTGAAAGCTGGTTCAATGAGAAGCCTGCATAGTACAAACAGGCCAAACCGGTGAGCAGCGACAAAGGCACACTGACCATCACAATGCCCGAGGCCCGCAAGCCCAGCGGCAACAGGGTGATCAGCACCAGTGTTACCGCCAGGGCGAAGTCGAAGGTGAGGCGATCAATGCGCTTTTCCACGTTTTTGTACTGCTCGAAACCGCGCTCCATTTTGATATTCGGAGGCAAGGTTTTCTCGAATTCGTCCGCTGTTTCCTGCAAGGCTTTTTGAGTCACAAAAATATTGCGTTCGTCTTTCTGGTTGGCAGTGACAAACACCGCACGCTGGCCATTGAAGCGGGCCATGACTTCCTGATTTTCATAGTCCCACTGCACATCGGCGACATCGCCCACACGAACCAGACGACCACCCAAATCACCGCCCGTGCCGGTGCCGGCAATCACGGTGTTTCTGATTTCTTCAACGCTGCGGTACTGGCCCGAGGTTTGCACGTTCAAACGCCGTGCGCCTTCCTCTACCGGCCCACCTGGAATGTTCAGTGACTCACCCTGAATGACACGCGCTACATCGGCTGCCTGTATTCCCAGTTCAGCCAGCTTTTTAAAGTTCAGGCTGACACGTACCTGTTGTTCCGGGTAGGCCCAGCTTTCGCTTTCGCGCACCGAGGAAATACGCTCGAAGGCCTCGGAAAGGTCTTCTGCATAATTGGCCAGGTCGGCATAACTTGCGGTTTCCGACACCAGTGAGTATTGAATGATGTTGGTGAAGCCGGGGTTGATTCGTTCAATTTCCAGCTTCTGTATGCCTGCGGGTAACTGGTCTCGAATGCTGTTGAGTTCGCGGTTGACTTCGTCGAACTTTTTGTCGACATCGACTTCCGCATCGAAACGCACAAACACCACACCACCGCTGTTGCGCGACGTTGAAAGCATTTCTTTCAAGTCGTCCAGGCTGCGCAAAGCATCTTCAATCGGCTTGGCCACCTGCTGTTCCATCTCGCGCGGGTCGGCCCCGGGATAAATGACATTGATGCGAAATGCGCTGATGTCGAAATAGGGGTCTTCGGTTCTGGGAATGTTTTGATACGCGCTGATACCAATGGCAGTCAGCAGGAAAAAGATCACCAGCGTGAACTGGTAGTTCTTGATTGAAAAGTCCGAGAGTTTCATCTGGATTACTCCTGAACTTGTACGGTTTCGCCGTCTTGCAGGTAGACTGCACCCGTGCTCACCACGCGTGTGCCTTCGGGCAATGCATCAATTAATGCAATTCGGTCACCTTGTATGAAAGCCACTGCAACAGTTTGGCGTTTCACAGTGTTGTCCGCTTGTACGGTGTAAATCCAGGCGGCTTTGTTGTCGCCCTCGACTACCGCCTCAATGGGTACGTAGCTGCGCGTGCCATTGAAGTTGGCGGGTTCAATGCGAGTTCGCCCCTGCATGCCCGATAAAAGATTCAGATTTGCATGGGCCGCTGTGTCTACCTCAACCAGCACGCCGTAGGTGCCTGTGGCAGGGTCTGCGGCCTGGCTGAGTTCAATGACTTTTCCGGGCCATTGCACGCCGGGCAGTGCGTCGAATTGCACCTCGGCCTTGGCACCCAGCTGTATGTGCACCGCTTGCTTGTCAGCCAGGCTTGCCTTCATTACAAAGCCGCTACTTTTACTTCCAAGAAGTAATATCGGTTGGCCTGGCGATACCACCTCGCCCGTTTGCGTAAAACGCTTCAGCACCACGCCATTCGCCTGGGCCTGTATTTCAGCAGTTTGACTTGCAAACTGCGCTTGGCTAAGTTGTGCGCGCGCTGCTTGCGCTGCGGTCTCGAGGTTGTCGAGCTGCACTTTCGAGATGACTTCCTGGTCTCGTAGCAGTTTACCCCGTTGCAAGTCACGTTGGGCTTTCTCAAAGCCTGCGCTGGCCTGGCTGACGGCGGCATTCACGTCTTGTTTGTTCAGCGCAGCCAGCCGTTGGCCTTTCTCTACAGTTTCTCCTTCACGTACATTGATCCGTTCAATTACGCCGCCCACTTTAAAACTCAAACGGGTTTCGTCACGAAAGGCGCCAATGCCAGGCACTTCGATCAAACTTGCAGCCGGGCCGCTTTGTACGGCTTCGGTTTTCACCAAGCGGTACTCTACAGCCGGTGCTTCTTCGGGAGTGGCTGGGCCACAGGCTGCCAGAACCAATACGGAGAGGATAGAAATAACGAGTGCGGGTTTCATGGTTGAGCTCCTTCCTGTGGGCTTGGCTCGGGAATGTTTCGGTTGTTGTACTGCCAAACAGCATGGTCAATTCGGGCTTGGTACACAGCAGTGACCAGGCCCAAACGTGCGCGTGTGGCACTTTGTTCAGCACTTAAAAATTCAATTTGTGTGGTCTCGCCTGCATCGCGTTTTCGTTCATTGATCCGCAGGCTTTCCTCGGATGCAGCTTGTTGGGCCATACGCGCCTGAATGCTGTCCAGTGACACCAGCAGATTTTCCTTGGCCTGCAATTTGGCCAGTTGAAGTTGGCGGTTCACTTGCCGTGCCCGAGCTTCAAGCGCCTGTACCTGAGCCCTGCTGCGTGCCACCTCACTGCTGCGAATGCCAGCATCTGCCAGGGTCCAGTTCAATACGACCGATGCACTAGCAAAGCCCGTGTTGGGGCCGGTGTTGTAGTCGCGCCCCTGGTAGCCACCTTCAATCGAATAACCCAGTGTGGGCTTGTAAGTCGCCTGGCTGGCATCCAGCTGGGCGCGTTGGGCGGCCAGGCTGCGTTCAAGCCGCGTGAGTGCGGGTGCCGGGGTATTGCCCTGTGTTTTCGGCGTGAGGTCATCCAGCAGGGTTTGTAGGGCACTGGGGCTCAGGTCTTCTTGTGGAAGTTCAACTGCGCTGTCGTTGGGGGCGTAGCGCAACAAGTTGAAATATTCGCGGGCCAGCAAGGCCTGCGTTTGAGCCTGGCGCAAGGCAACCTGAATTTCCAGCGTTTCGGCTTCGGCGCGTTTGGGGGCATCCAGTGTTGTTTCCCCTGCTTTGTACAGCACGGTGTTGATGCGTTCATTTTCTTTCAGT
Source organism: Limnobacter sp. UBA3528 (assembly GCF_002377005.1). Lineage (NCBI taxonomy): Bacteria > Pseudomonadati > Pseudomonadota > Betaproteobacteria > Burkholderiales > Burkholderiaceae > Limnobacter > Limnobacter sp. UBA3528. The sequence goes on from NZ_DFOZ01000026.1 coordinate 76,488, forward strand.
GTTCGCAGGCTGGCCTCAAGAATGGCGATTCGGGCCTTGGCCTGTGCATATTGCCAATAGGCGGTGTGCAGGTCGCGCACCAACTCTTCTTTTACTTGCAGTTGTGCGGCCTCTTGTGCGCCGACTGCCTGGGTTTGCGCTTGAAGTTGCTGGTCCAGTACAGGTTCGTAAATTGGGCCACGCACAATCAAACGGGTGTCTTGTTCGGTGGGGCGGAGCAGTGGAATGGACTGGTTTTCTACGGTCGGAAAGCGAGCTGCTTGCCCGGCGTCAACAGCCTGCGCATTCAATGTTGCGTACACAGGGTTAAGCAAATCGCCCGCCGGGAAATCGATGGTGCGGCCACCTTCGGCGACACTCGCGCGGGCCTGCAATGCAAGGCTGGGATAAAATCGCGCCCGCAAATTTTCAAGTCGCTGTCGTTCAGCTTCCACTTCAAAGCTGGCTTGCGCCAAAGCGGGGTTGTTGGCCATGGCTTGGCTCAAGTAATCGTCGAGTGGGGTACCTGCCGCACTGGGCTGATGAAATTGAAAAGTCATCAACAGCAATGCAGCCATTAGACGTCTGTCAAATAAGGTGTAAAAAAAAGCGCCCCTTCTGTGGGCGCCTCTGCGATTGTGCGTGATCATTTCTTGCCTCCGCCATTGCGGTTGATCAGGGATTGCATGACCAGTTCGACCGCCTGGTTCATGAACGATTCTTTGCTGATGCCCATGCTGGCCATAAAGACTGCTTTGGTTTGTGCCAGTTGAATGGTGCCGTGAGTGAAACCCCACAAGGTGATGGAAATTTGCATGAGGTTGTCCAGGTCGGCACGCAGTGTTTTGTCTGCCATGCCCGTGGCCAATGCAAGCACCATTTCTTCGTGAACTTTCTGTCCGGCTTGAATCATCTCAAGCGTGGAGTTGCAGGGGTCGTCAAAGGCCATGTCTGGTGAGGACGCTTCAAACCTGGACATGGCGGCGAAGTGCGTGGGGTACTCTTCTGAAAATTGCATGTAAGCATGCCCAATCGCGCGAATTTGAGCCTCGCCGGTGGCATGCTGTTTGCGCGCTGTTTCAAACATCTCGCGCAGTGTTCGCAAACCTCGAAGGCAAATGGCCAAATGCAAAGCTGCTTTGTCTTTGAAATACACGTACACCAATGCGCGCGACACCCTCGCTTTGCGTGCAACTTGATCCATGGTGGCTGCGTCAAAGCCTTTTTCAGAAAAAACAAGTTCAGCGGCGTCCAGAATTTCTTCCCGGCGGCGTTCCTTTTCCTCTTCGCGACGTTCGGTAACATAGTTCATGAAATGGATGTTAGTTTAATCATTGACACAATGTCAATGGTTTTTGTCTCAGTACCTTGAAACGTCGATTTGAATTGATTTACCGAGTTTGTTTCCTGCACCGGTTGACCGGTTCGTGAATTAAAGTCAAATCATGGTGAATTGTTTCTGTGAGAAGCGCGGTGGTAAAAAAACTTGAAGGCCTGGAGCGGCAAGTGGTGTTTGTAATTGACGATCATCCGATTGTCAGTTTCGGATTGGTCGAAATGGTGAAGGACGTGGCACCCCACGCCCGCATTCGCCAGTTTTCGACCTTGAAGGAGGCAGCACGGCATGCAGTGGAAGAGTTTCCGGCCTTGATCATCACAGATTTTCATTTGCGCGATGTTCAGGCCGAGACTTTCATTGGCCTGTTTGAAACGTTGTTTCCGGAAATTCCGGTATTGATTACTGCAAACGACGACAAAGTCATGGGTCAGTTAAAGCGCCATCAGCTAGACCGGTTTATTGCATTTTCAAAGTTTACGCCCTTTGCAAAATTGATCGACCTCATCCGCGTGGGTTTAAGCAAGGCCAATATTGAACTGCTGCAAATACCAACTTTGTCAAAAGCACTCACTCACAAACAGGTTGAAGTGCTTGAATTGATTGGGGCAGGGCACAGCAACAAGGAGATAGCCACGCTTTTGAAGATCAGTGTTGAAACAGTCAAGGGCCACGTGAAGGACATTCTGGAACGCCTTAAAGCCAAGAACCGGATGGAGGCATCCATCATTTACCGACACACCCAAATTCAAAAACACAGTGCGCCAGAACCGAGCTTGCACAATAATTAGTCAGCCCATCTAATTCCTCATGTTTTGAATGGCTTGGACTACTTGTCCACATGCTATCCCCTAGGTTGTGCCCACTTTTTGGGGATATCCACAGAAATCCAGAGTGCTCAACTTCAAGCGATTCGGTAAACTGCTTACACGCAGTCCAACGTCGTCCTTCAACAGGAGAATAAGAGATGAGCAGCTCGCCAGAATTAGAAGAGTTCATGAATGGACTGATTCGCAGAAATCCCGGCGAACCAGAGTTTCACCAGGCAGTGCATGAAGTCGCGCAACACATCATTCCATTTGTTGCCAAGAATCCGAAGTACGAGGCGGCGCAAATTTTGCAACGCCTGACCGAGCCTGATCGAATTGTCAGCTTTCGCGTGTGTTGGGAAGACGACCAGGGCAATGTGCGTACCCAACGTGGCTACCGTGTGCAACACAGCAATGCGATTGGTCCCTACAAAGGGGGCATCCGTTTTCACCACAACGTGACTCAGAGTATTCTGAAATTCCTCGCCTTTGAACAAACATTTAAAAACAGCCTGACCGGTTTGCCCATGGGGGGCGGCAAGGGCGGCTCTGACTTCAATCCTAAGGGCAAAAGTGATCGCGAGATCATGCGTTTTTGTCAGGCTTTCATGACTGAACTTTCCCGGCATATTGGACCCTTCACCGATGTGCCTGCTGGTGACATTGGTGTAGGTGGTCGCGAGATTTCTTACATGTTTGGCCAATACAAAAGAATTCGTAATGAATTTACGGGCGTGTTGACTGGCAAGGGTTTGGCTTTTGGTGGAAGCGAAATTCGGGTAGAGGCCACAGGTTATGGTGTGGTCTATTTCATGGAAGACATGCTGAGTCACAAGGGTTTGAAATTCGAAGGCAAGGTGTGTTCGGTCAGTGGATCCGGCAACGTGGCGCAATATGCAGTCGAGAAAATTCTGGCACTGGGCGGCAAGGTCATTACCATGTCCGATTCATCCGGAACGCTCCACGACAAAGACGGCATTACGATGGAGAAGCTGGCGCACATCAAAGAGCTGAAAGAGGTAAAACGCGCGCGCATTAGCGAGTACTTGAACCAGTATCCGAATGCTGAGTTTGTTGCCGACAAACGCCCATGGCACATTCCATGTGATCTTGCTTTTCCGTGTGCCACACAAAACGAGATCAATGCTGAAGAGGCGGCCATGCTGATCAAGAACGGCTGTATGGGGGTCTCTGAAGGCGCGAATATGCCTTCCGAAAAAGGGGCGATCGATGTGTTCCAGAAGGCGCGCATTCTGTTTGCACCATCGAAGGCGGCCAACGCCGGAGGGGTTGCGGTGTCAGGTTTGGAAATGACCCAGAACAGCATGCGCCTGTCTTGGTCACGCGACGAGTTGAACCAGCGTCTGCGAGCCATCATGAGTGACATCCACAAGCGTTGCGTGAAGTACGGGGCAGAAGACGATGGTCATATTGATTATCTGAAGGGCGCCAATGTGGGCGGCTTTGTGAAGGTGGCGGATGCGATGCTGGCTTACGGTGTGATTTAACCGCGAAGTGGTTTGAACAAAAAGGGGTCGCCGGTCATGTGGTGGCCCCTTTTCTTTTGGTAGCATGGCTGATCACTTTTTGAAAGGCGCTGCCATGAATGTCCTGATTGTCCACGCCCATCCCGAACCCCAGTCTTTTTGTACGGCGATGGTGCATCGCATGCAAAGTCGTTTCGAAGCGCAGGGCCACACGGTGACTGTGTCGGATCTGTACGCCAAGCAGTTCAACCCTGTGGCCAGTGCAACCGATTTTGCAGAGCGCAGCAATCCAGATTACCTGGTGTATGCCCTTGAGCAGCGGCATGCCCAGAAAACCAATACCTTGCCAGCGGACATTGCTGCAGAACTGGAATTGCTGAAGCAGTGCGACTTGCTGGTGTTGAATTTTCCGCTTTACTGGTTTTCCTTGCCTGCAATTTTGAAGGGCTGGATTGATCGGGTATTTTTATCGGGCGTGGTTTATGGCGGCCGGAATTTTTACGACCGTGGTTTGATGAAAGGCAAACAGGCCTGGCTTACTTTTACACTCGGAGGTCGCGACCACATGTTTGGCGACGAGGCCATTCATGGTGACTTGAACACCATGTTGCGCCCAGTGTTGCGGGGCAGCTTGGGATACGCTGGCTTTGACGTACTGGAACCCTTCGCGGCCTACCATGTACCCTACATTACGCAAGAGGCCCGGGTTGAAATGCTTGAGCAGCTCGATGATGCAGTGAACACACTGGCTTCACGCCCGCGGGTTTCATATCCCAGCCTGGATCACTTCGATGCGCAAATGAACCCGCTCGGAAAATAAAAAACCCGCGGTGCTTTCGCACAACGGGTTTCAATCAAGTCTACAAGAAGACCTTTCATACGAAAGGTCGTGTAGCGGTCTTATTATTTTTGCTATTCCTGGATTACTTCATGCCCAGTTGCTTTTTGATCTTGGCGATCACGTCAGTTTGAACTGACTTGACCATGCCCTTGACTTGTTTCTCAAGGTCCTTGATCTGCTTCTGAACATCGCTCAACAATTTCTTGCGATCCGTTGCGCTAAATACTGATTTGGCTGCTGCGGCCTTGGCCTTGGCGGCTGGCTTTGCTTTGGCCACAGTTTTCTTCGCCTTGGCTGCAGCATTCGCTACGCTGGCAGTGGCTGCCTTGGCGCGTGATGTTACTGGCTTCTTCGCTGCGGGTTTTGCTGCGGGCTTCTTGGCAGCAACTGGCTTTTTAGCGGCTGGCTTTTTCGCTGCAGCTGGTTTTGCAGCGGCGGGTTTTTTGGCAGCAGCTGGTTTGGCGGCTGGTTTCTTGGCAGCGGCTGGTTTTGCAGCAGCTGGTTTTTTCGCGGCAGCGGGTTTTGCTGCTGCTGGTTTTTTCGCTGCTGCTGGTTTTGCAGCGGCTGGTTTTTTAGCAGCAGGTTTTCTTGCTGCTGGTTTTTTAGGAGCTGGGGTTGCTTTGCTTGCCTCGGCTTCGACTGGCTTTTGATCTGTTGTAACCATGTTGTGTAACCTTCCTTAAACGGTGTGGTGAGTTATGTGTACATCAAATTTTATTAACTGAAAAGCTTTTTTCATCAATACATGATCAACAACCCGTTTGTGTGTAATTTTCAATAAGTTTTGTCGTTTTTTTTTCGCACCACTCGCGTGCAAATTTTCAAAAACTTTTTGAATTTTATTGGCACTGCTCTTGCTAGTTTGATGTTGATTCAACTTCGAGTGCACTGCCGTGTTCAAGCATCTTTCCAAACTTTCTCATCACGCTGCCTGGCGAAGACAACTTGAATTGTTGCTCGACTCAACCGGTGAAGGCATCTATGGCATCGACCTGAAAGGGCGCTGTGTTTTCATCAACAAAGCGGGCGCGGAAATGTTGGGTTATTCCGCCGATGAAGTGCTTGGCCGGAACATGCATTACCTGATGCACCACTCGTATGCGAACAACGATTTGATGCCTGTTTGTGAGTGTCATATTTTTCGTGCCTTTCAGGAAAACAAAGGTTGCCGCGTTGACAACGAGGTGTTGTGGCGCCGGGATGGAACCTGCTTTCATGCCGAGTATGCTTCTTACCCGATTTTCGAAGAGCAAGTGGTGGTGGGCGCTGTGGTCACTTTCAACGACATCACCGAGCGGGTTGAAGCGCAAAACATTCGCGCGGCTGCACAGGCTGAACTGGAGCGCAGGGTGATTGAGCGCACGGCTCAATTGCAGAAAGCGCACGACAGAATGCGCAGACTTTCCGCACACCTGACTACCGTTCGTGAAGAAGAGCGCACCCGAATTGCGCGTGAGATGCACGACGACCTGGGTGCCAAGTTGACAGCCTTTGATCTGGAGTTGAAAGCACTGTCGTACCGCTGTGCCAACGATCAGAAATTGACAGTTCGAATTGAAAGCATGCTCGACCTTGCCCAAGGGGCCATGGAAAGTTTGCGCCGAATACTTTCGGATCTTCGACCCGGGGTGTTGGATCATCTCGGACTTTGGGCCGCAGTGGAACATTTGCTGGGCGAGTTCTCCCAACGCACCAAAGTGGTGAGTGTGCTCGACATTGCCCCCGAGCTGGAACATGTGCGTTTGAGCAAAGCCACCGAAACTGCGCTGTATCGAATTTTGCAAGAGGCGCTGAACAACGTCAGCAAGCATTCAGGTGCAAGCAAGGTTGAAGTAACTGTGAACACCGAGGGCAGGGCAGTTGTATTTCAAGTCAAAGACAACGGCCGTGGCATGGCGGTGCGAACCTTTAATGCGGGCTTCGGTTTAATGGGCATCGAAGAAAGGGCGTGGGACATTGGTGCGCGTTGCACGATCGATTCTATTTTGGGGCAGGGCGTGTGCATCAAGCTGCGCCTGCCCGAGGTGTTGGCCTTATGAAGATTTTGATTGTGGACGACCACATGATTATTCGCCGCGGCCTGGTTCAAATTCTTGATGAGTTTGATGGGCAGTACCACAGCGAGCAGGCGGCCGATGGCGTGGAGGCCATGCAGAAACTTCGCAAGGATAACTTCGATGCCGTGCTGCTGGATGTTGCGCTGGGCGAACGCGACGGCTTTGATGTACTCAAAAGCGTGCGCAGTGAATTTCCAAAACTGGGCGTGGTGATGTTGTCGGTCTACCCCGAAGCGCAGTTCGCTTTGCGTGCCATTCGAAGTGGCGCCAATGCGTACCTGAACAAAGGTTGCTCGCCTGCAGAGTTGACGCAGGCCCTTCAAATGGCCTGTGCCGGGCAGGTGTACCTGACACCTGCAACAGCCAACCTGATGGCAAACGATTTGCGCAAACCCGCTGACAGACCGCCCCATGAGCGTTTGTCCAATCGCGAAATGCAGGTGCTGCGTTTGATGGCGCAAGGCGAGACTGTTCAACACATTGCGCAGGCCTTGTGCCTGTCGGGCAACACGGTTTCAACCTACCGGGCCCGCGTGTTTGAAAAGCTGGAACTGAAGAACCTGGTTGATCTGGTGAACTACACCAAGCTGCATGGGCTGTAGTGTTCTTGTAGGGCCAGCACTACAACACAATCACAAATGGCGTGATACCCAGTCCAAGGCCAGCGCGGCACACTGAAAGCCTGTTTAACGCAGTGTTGCCGGAGAAGCGCCAATGGCCAGAATGCAAGGGTTCAGATTGGGTGTGTATGTGTTCAAGGAAGCCGAAGTGGTGGACTACGCAGCACCCTACGGCGTGTTCTCGGTGGCCAAGCGCTTTGACCCTGAGCTTGATGTTTTTCTGATTGCCGAAAGCATGCGCCCGGTACAAACACAAGCGGGCTTCACCGTGCTCCCCAATTATTCATTTTCTGACACGCCTGCAATGGATGCGTTTCTGATCCCGGGTGGTTTCGGTACACGGCAGGAAATGAACAACGGCAATTTGCACCGCTACATTCGGTCGCTTCCCAGCACCTGTTTGCTGACCAGCGTGTGCACAGGCTCCTGGATTTATGCCCGCATGGGCTTGCTCGATGGCCTGGCTGCCACCAATCGAAAAGAACCCGATCGCCTTGAAGCCTCACACCTTGGTAAAACACCAATCGACCGCTTGGCCGAAATTGCACCGGCATGCCAGGTGAGCCACGCACGGGTGGTGGATGCTGGCCGCATTGTGACTGGTGGCGGAATCGCCAGCGGCATGGAAGTGGGTTTTCACCTGCTGCGCCGCGCAGGTTACGACGAAGAATTTATTGCCGAGGTGGCTCGCGTGATGGAGTACACCAAGGCTTATCAGCAATACCAGCACGACATTGATTATTTTCGCCCCGCTTTGAACCGCGCTTCAGCTTGATCGTTGAACAAACTGCATAGGAGTTCACCATGTCCTTTTTCAAGAACCCGTTTGACCCCAACACCCGCCTGGGCATGCGTTGCGCCTGTGGCCAGCACAACAGCCAGGCTGAACACGACCAACAACTTGCCGTTCAACAAATGGAAGAACGTGCCGTTGAAAACGCGGTGATGCATGCGTTGTTTCCCGATGACAACCTGCGCCGCAATTTCCTGCGTGCAGTAGGCAGTGGCACTGCCATGGCTGCAATCGGTAGTCTGTTTCCATTGGCAGCTGCCAAGGAGGCCTTTGCGCAAAGCAATGGTCCCCTGGAGAAACAAAAATTGAAGGTGGGCTTCATTCCAATTACTTGTGCAACTCCAATCATCATGGCGCAGCCACTTGGCTTTTATGCCAAGCAGGGCCTCGATGTTGAAGTGGTAAAAACAGCAGGTTGGGCCGTGGTGCGTGACAAAGCGCTTGCCAAGGAATACGACGCGGCGCACATGCTGTCGCCCATGCCTTTGGCGATTTCAATGGGCGTGGGTTCGAATGCGATTCCATGGACCATGCCTGCCGTTGAAAACATTAACGGTCAGGCCATTACTTTGGCGATGAAGCACAAAGACAAACGCAACCCCAAAGACTGGAAAGGCTTCAAATTTGCGGTGCCATTTGACTACTCCATGCACAACTACCTGTTGCGCTACTACCTGGCCGAGGCCGGTTTGGATCCTGACCGCGACGTACAGATCCGTTCCGTGCCACCTCCCGAGATGGTGGCCAATATGCGTGCGGATAACATCGATGGCTTCCTGGCACCCGACCCAGTAAATCAGCGCGCGGTGTACGACGGCGTGGGCTTCATTCACATTCTGTCGAAAGAGATTTGGTCGGGACACCCCTGCTGCGCATTTGCAGCCAGCAAAGAATTTGTGACTCAAAACCCCAACAGCTACAAAGCCCTGTTGAAAGCCGTGCTGGATGCCACTGCGTATGCTCGCAAAGCAGAAAACCGCAAGGAAATTGCAGCGGCCATTGCGCCCACCAATTATTTGAACCAGCCACTGACCGTGGTTGAGCAGGTGTTGACTGGAACATACGCTGATGGTTTGGGCGTTATCAAGAAAGACCCGCAGCGCATCGACTTCGATCCCTTCCCGTACCAAAGCTTTGCGATCTGGATTTTGACGCAGATGAAACGTTGGGGACAGATCAAAGGCGATGTGGACTACAACAAGATTGCCAAGGATGTGTTCTTGGCCACCGATGCAACCCGCTTGATGAAAGAAGTGGGCATGCAGCCACCGGCATCGCTGGACAAGAAGTTCAGTGTGATGGGCAAGCCGTTTGACCCCAAAAAGCCTGAGGAATACCTCAACAGCTTCGCAATTTCCAGAACCAAGGGCTAAGCGGCATGAAAGATTTCAGGAAGCAAAAGTGGGCACCATCGGCATTGTCTGCATTGATCCTGGTCGTGATGCTTGCGATCTGGACCATTGCAACAATGCCGGAGGAATCGGAAGTGATTGTGGATCCGGAATATGCCGCATTGGTTGGACAGGCGGCATCGACTGGCGGTGAAACGCCATTGCCCACACCGGGCGATGTGGGTGAAAAGTTGTGGGGCCATATTAGCGACCCGTTTTACGATCGAGGCACCAACGACAAAGGCATTGGCATTCAACTGGGTTACTCCATTTTCCGCGTGCTTGTCGGGTTTGGTTTGGCTGCCTTGGTGGCGATTCCCTTGGGGTTTGTGATTGGCATGTCGCCTTTGCTGTACAAGGCGCTTGACCCCTTCATTCAGATTTTGAAACCGGTGTCGCCTTTGGCCTGGATGCCGCTGGCTTTGTACACCATTCAAGACAGCGACACCTCTGCCATCTTCGTGATTTTCATTTGCTCAATCTGGCCGATGTTGGTGAACACCGCTTTTGGTGTGGCCGGTGTGCGGCGTGACTGGTTGAATGTGGCGAAAACGCTGGAAGTGAGTTCGCTTCGTACAGCCTTCCAAGTGATATTGCCCGCAGCGGCACCCACCATCATGACCGGTATGCGCATATCGGTGGGTATTGCCTGGTTGGTGATCGTTGCTGCCGAAATGCTGGTGGGTGGTACAGGCATTGGTTACTTCGTGTGGAATGAATGGAACAACCTGTCGATTGCCAACATTATCAGCGCAATTTTGTTCATCGGCTTGATCGGCATGTTGCTCGACACGCTGCTGGCCCGCATGGCCAAGCTGGTCAGCTACAAGGAGTAAACAACAATGACGACTGAACACAAAATATTCAGCAAAGACCTGGTGCCCGCCGAGAAAGCCGCAGCTTTCTTGCAAGTAGAAGGTTTGGTTAAAAGTTATGCCCCTGAAAACGCGGCAGTGCCCCCTGTGTTTGAGGCGGTGAACTTTGATATTCAGAAGGGCGAGTTTGTTTGCATCGTCGGCCATTCGGGATGCGGCAAAAGCACCATTTTGAACATTTTGGCTGGGCTGGATGACGCCACGCAGGGCTACGTGATCATGAACGGCAAGGAAGTGGTGGGCCCGTCGCTGGACCGTGGTGTGGTGTTTCAAAGCCATGCACTGATGCCCTGGATGACTGCATTGAAGAATGTGGAGTTTGGTGTGCGTTCCCGCTGGACTGATAAAACCCCGGAGGAAATCAGCGAACACGCCATGAAGTATTTGGATATGGTGGGTTTAAGCAAGGCTGCGAATAAAAAGCCGCATGAACTTTCAGGCGGCATGAAGCAGCGTGTGGGTATTGCCCGTGCCTTTGCCATTCAGCCGCAAATGCTTTTGCTGGATGAACCCTTCGGCGCGCTGGACGCACTGACACGCGGCACGATTCAAGACGAGTTGTTACAAATCGTGAAGGCCACCGGGCAAACCGTGTTCATGATTACGCACGATGTGGACGAGGCCATTTTGCTGGCCGACAAAGTGATGCTGATGAGCCATGGTCCACGCGCCCGCATTGCCGAAATTGTTGAAAACACCATGCCGCGTGAACGAACCCGCAGCACTGTTCATCACGATCCACAGTACTACGCCATTCGAAATCACCTGGTTGATTTTCTGGTCAACCGCGCTGCACCCGCACCCAGCACTGAACCCGATGGCAACAAGTTGAACGCCGAACTACACAAACAACCCACGGTGGTTCGCCC
>NZ_DFOZ01000026.1:87899-95012 GCF_002377005.1 Limnobacter sp. UBA3528
ACCGAGACAACACCCCCACTAAATTTGATTCAAAGGAGTGCACCATGAAACGAACCGACGTAACCGAAATGATTGTATTGGCCAAGCGCAAGAAAAAATGCACTTGGGACGACTGCGCCAAAGTACTGGGCCAGTCCAAGGAATGGAGTACAGCTGCATTGCTGGGCCAGATGACCTTGACTGAGGAGCAGGCCAAGAAAATTGGTGAGTATTTGGCTTTGCCACCTGAAGCGGTAGATTGCCTGCAAGTGGTGCCTTACAAAGGATCGCTGCCCACGGCCGTGCCCACTGACCCCCTGATTTATCGCTTTTATGAATTGATTAGCGTGTATGGCACCACCTTCAAGGAACTGATTCATGAAGAGTTTGGCGACGGCATCATGAGCGCCATCGACTTCAAAATGGATTTGCAGCGTGAGCCAAACCCCATGGGCGACCGCGTTAGTATCAATATGAGTGGCAAATTTCTGCCTTACAAAACCTATTGATTTCAAGGCTGAATTTCCAGCTGATTGAACACCCCGGGTTAGAATAGGCGCTTGTCTTAATTCTTACCTGGGGTAATGCCGTGACTGATTCAACCAACAACGCCGCCGCTGGCGACGAACTCGTACTGCCATCTGGCGTGAAGCTGACTTTCAAAAAGCGCGGCACTGGTACGCAAAAGCCAACACCCAATTCAATCGTCGAAGTGCACTACGAAGGCACCTTCCTGGACGGTCGCGTTTTTGACAGTTCGATCAAGCGCAATGAAAAAATTTCCTTCCCTTTGAACCGTGTGATTCCTGCCTGGACTCAGGCTTTGTGCGAAATGGTGGTGGGTGATCGTGCGATCGTGTTTTGTCCTTCAGACACGGCCTATGGCGCGCGTGGTGCGGGTCCGATTCCTGGCAACACCGACTTGGTGTTTGATGTCGAGTTGTTTGACATTCGTTAATTTATAGCCAACTCGGCGGGGTTGTCTTAGTTATAACCAACTCGACGGGGTTACCTGCTTCCTCACAGAAAACCGCTTGATCCCTTTTTGAGCCAAGGCATTCAATTCACCCAAGCCCGACAAGAAAGATGGTCGGGTCTTGGGTGTCGCCTACGGGCGAGCATTGAAGCCTTGGTTCAAACGGGGCGGTTTTCTTGAAGTTCGGAACAGGCAAGCCCACTGCCGAGTTGGCTTAAACTAGCGCCAGCGGCTCACCAGCAAGTTCGCGTCACAGCGCAACTGGTGCGAACTACTATCTACCGCCGCGCAGTTCACAGCAGGTTTCAGGGCACAATCGGCGTCGGTGTTTCGATCGTCTCGCCTTCAAGAAAACCTGCCCTTGCGTGTCGAGCAGGGCCGGTGTCGTCCCAGTATGGGCGACAGAGAACGCGCCCGACTCGCTTTTTGGAGGGGCGTTCTCAGGCATCGTAAGGCTCAGCAAGGGATATACAGGTTTTCTGGCGAGAGATCGGAACACGAGCTGATTGGGCCAAGTGAACCAGCCGGTTGTGCTAAACCGCTTTTCGCAGTTGAAATTGCCGAGTTCCCCACTGAATGAGGAACGGCACCAAAGCCAGTGCGGCCAGTGAAATGACCACCTCAAGCGAAATAAGCTCCTCAAGCCTGTTCACCTTGGCCAGCTCATTGCCCGCATTCACATACAGCATGGTGCCAGGCAGCATGCCTAGAAAGCTGGTCCACAAGAAGGTCCACGGCTTTACACGTGTAAGGCCAGCCAGCAGATTGAATGCAACGAAAGGAATGATGGGTGCCAGTCGCAGGCTGAGCAAGTAAGCCACTTCGTTTTTCTCAATGCCTTTGTTGATGTCATTCAGCTTGTTGGCAAAGCGGCTTTCAACTGAGGATCGGAAAAAGTGCCGCGCAAACAGCATGGTGAGCAAGGCACCCAAAGCCGACGCTGCAGTGGACACGACCATGCACAAGCCAAAACCCATGCAGCCGCCACCCACCAGCATCAACACGCCTGCACCGGGCAGGCACAGCGCTGTGAGCAATACAAATACACCGAAGTAAATGACAGTGACCAACGTCGGGTTGTCCATAAAGTGCATGGCCAATTCGCGCTGGGCAGCCAGCATGTCTTGCAGCGACACATCTGCATTCAGCCACACCAACAACAGCACCGCCGCGACCAGCATCAGTGTGGTTTTCTTCCAGTGTTGTTGAACAGCATGTGGCATCAAGTGCTTCCTTAACCCTTCAATACTATCGGTTCAATGGCTTCGCCCTGAGGCAGTATGCGGCCAATAATGGCGGTGTGTTCATAGCCCAGTTTCTTCAATGCAGCCACACAGGCTTCGGCTTTGTCACCGGGCACGGTGGCCAGCAAACCACCTGCTGTTTGTGGGTCAAATATCAGCGGGTAGCGCGGGTCATTCACATACTCAGCCTGATTTCGAATGGCGCGGCGCAAGCGCACGTTCGCCGGTTGCAGAGAGCTCACAATGCCAGCGCTGACCATTTCAAGTGCGCCGTCCAGCAAAGGCAGGGCGCTTAGATCAAGTTCAGCGTCTACCTCTGAAGGGCGGGTCATTTCCACCAAATGGCCCAACAGCCCAAAACCAGTCAGGTCGGTACAGGCCTTCGATCCATATTCACGAAGGCACTGTGCGCCAATTCGGTTGCTCTTCACCATCGATTCCAGTGCTGCATCAATCCAACGACCCTTCGTTTTCAACTGGGGCAAGGCGGCAAACAGTGTCCCGGTACCAATTGGTTTGGTCAGCAATATTGCATCGCCGGGGCGCATGCCACCTTTGATCATCACGCCGTCCAGGTTTTCATCGACCAAGCCATTGATGGCAAAGCCCAAGGCCAACTCACGACCTTCACCAGTGTGACCGCCCACCAGTGCGCAACCTGCTTCGTTCAACACTTCAACTGCACCGCTCATCATTTGAAACAACAGTTCTTCAACTTTCGATTCCAGCCCGGGTGGTACGGTGACCACGGCGGTGGCCGATTGCGCCTCGCCACCCATGGCAAATACATCGCCCAGCGCATGGTTGGCGGCAACTTTGCCGAAAATGTAAGGGTCGTCTACAAAAGCCCGGAAGAAGTCGACTGTGTGCACCATGGCTTTGCCGGGGGGTACTTTCACAATCGCAGCATCGTCAGGGGCATGCAGGCCCACCAATACATCTTCGCGATCAACAGGCTTTAGGTTACCGAGTGCGCGAGATAAAACTGTTGAACCCACCTTGGCACCGCAACCACCACAGCGCATGGCGATGGCTGAAATGGCCTGTAGGCTTTCTTCCTGAGTCAATGCGAGGTTGGGCGTGCTGCTACCACCAGCCGGCTTTGCGTTGGGGTCCATCTCAGGAAATTCACTGAATTTCGCCATGAAGCGGCGATCAATCCAGTCTTTCCACTGCCACACCCAAGCGCCCGCAAAGCCCAAGGAGCCTTTGGACGCCACGGCGTATTTGTCGCCAGTGCTGATCAAAGCCAGCCAGGTTTTTTGGGGTCGGTATTCCAGCAGGTCGGCCCCCTGCACAAACAGGTGCAGGTTCTTGGTCAGTGGTTTGCCCATGCGTACAGCAAACACACCGGCTTTTTCCAGTGGTGTGCTGGTCAGGTTGGCGATGTCGCCTGCTGCAAAAATTTTGGGGTCGCGCGTGGTTTGCAGGGTTGATCCCACATTGATAAAGCCACGGGAATCCAGTTCAAGGTCGGTGTTCTTCAGCCAAGCTGCACCACCAGCCTGTGTGACCCACATGATTTCATCGGCATGCAGGTTTTCACCTTGTTTGGTTTGCAGGTTGTGGCCGTCGAGCTGAACCACTTCTGCACCACGGTGAAGCACCACGCCGCGCTCGGTCAGCACTTTCTCGAAACGAGCGCGTACGCCAGCGTTGTGGGTGGGCAGTACATCGGTATCGGCGGTGAACAGGTGAAACTCAAGTTCATCGGGGTTGCGGCCCATGGTGCGCAGTTCGTTGCGCAAGCGAAACTGCATGGCCAGCGCCAGTTCAACACCACCGGCTCCACCACCCACTACGGCAATGGTGGTTTTGCCTGCGTGGGTTTTTACTCGCTCCAACAGGCTTACCCAGCGCTGGTTGAATCGTGCAATCGGCTTCACGGGCACCGCGTTTTCCAAAGCACCCGGTACCAGTTGCACTTGCGGCGTGCTGCCAATGTTGATCGACAGGGCGTCGTAAGCCACGGGTGGTCGGTTTTTGCAAATCACCTTTTGATTGGCGCGGTCAATGCCCACCACTTCATCTTTGAACAAGCGTGCACCCGCAAATGCACACAGGCGGCCCAGGTCGATGTGAACGTCGTCATAGCTGTAGTGGCCCGCAATGTAGCCGGGCAGCATGCCGGAATAGGGGGTGTGAATGTCGGTACAAATCAGGGTAAGGCGCACACCGGGCCAGGGCTTCATGCCAAACATGCGCAGCACACCCACATGGCTGTGACCGCCGCCAACTAAAACGATGTCACGAAGAATGGGTTGGTCAGATGTTTGCATTGTTTACTTCTTGTTTGTTTTGAATGGCTCGTTGTACGAGTCGAATTAGGTGATTTTGTTCGTTTTCCGGGGCAAATAATTTCGCTCGCTCGGCGCACTGGTTTTTTAGCTTGGTGTACAAACTGGATTTACCCGGTGGCAGGGGTTTCGGATTCACTATGTCTTCTTGCAACTGGGTCAGCATATTGGCCAGGGCATGCGAATTGCCCAAAGGGAAATAACCCGGGTAACCTGCGCCCAGCATGCCGATATTGCCATCAATGTAGCTGGCCACCACCGGGGTTCCGCTGCACACCGCTTCCATGATGACATGCGCTCCGCCTTCCATTTTGCTGGCGTGCACCAGCACATGGGCGCGTTGAATGCGTGTTCGGGTAGCGCCATGTGGCTGATTGCCCAGCCAGTGGTAGTTGGGGCAGGCCTGCATGGTTTCCTCGGCGGCTTGGGCCAGTTCGGGGTCCAGGGGGCCACCAATGTGATCAATGTAAATGTCGGGGTAGCCACGCAACAACACGGCCGCTTCCATCAGGGTTTGGGGCATTTTTTCATCGCGCAAATGGCCCACCATGACCACCTTCAAACGACGTTTGGCCTTCGAAAGGGTTTTGCGTGTCGTGGTGGACTGAAAAATAACAGAGGTCTTTTCCTGCAAGGCTTCGCTGAGTTTCTCTGTGCCTTTTTCTTGCAACACGATCAAATGTTGTGCCAATTCCAGCGATTTTTGCGCAGTTTCATCGGTTTCGATGTCGCGGTACAGGTCGGTGCCGGTCAGCGCCAATATCAGCCCGGGGCTTCCGTGTGCATCCGCACCACGGCTGTGTGCCCAAGCAGCAATTGAATCGGCGGAGCGCCGTGCATGCAGCGCGATCATTGCAACATCGTGTTGTGTGGTGGGTGTGTTTTCCCAGTGCTTCACAATGCGCACATTGAAATGCCCGGATAAAAACAATTGCCAGCGGCGGACGGTTTGCCAATTCCCATTGTTGGAATCCGCAAGAGCGGGGCTTACGATGACGACAGACGGTTTAATCAAGACAACAGCCACTTAATTGGAGGGGGTAAATTCGGGGGAGATAACCACCCGAGGTGGTACACTGCGACCCTGAAGAAGTTTACACGATCCGACCCGCCATTCACCGCGAGAACCCGCATGCAATCAGCCCAAGAAACCCCTGTGATCCAATGGACCAAAGGCGAGGAAACGTTCAGCGCGCGCTGGCAATCGGAGCGCAATTTGGCGGTGCCCGGCAAAGTGATGCTGGCTGACGACACCCTGACCGCTGACATGGCTTACCGCCTGGCCTGTGAGGGCAATGTGTTTTTGTGGCAAAGCGACTTTCAAAATGCTCGTCAGTTGATGCAAGCCTTGGTGCGCCGTGTGGACAAAAATGCCGAGCACAAGAAAAGCAAGTCGGCCAAGGCAGGCAAGGCCGACGTGGAATATCCCCAAAAATTTCATTTGTATCGCCAAACCCAGGCACAGCGCGCGCGAATTCTGGGTTCAATCCTGATTCCGTTCAACGCCGATTACAGTATTCCCCTGCGCCGCGCACCCGATGTGTTGTTGGCGTGCACGGAAGCCTGGGGCGAGCCACAAGTGGACGGCCCAATGATTGTGACCTCGCTACGCGAGATGATGGGCGTGGTAGGTGCGCATGAATGGCGCAAAAAAGGCGTGGATGTACCCGCGCTTGGCGATCCTCCCAACAACCGCATTCACCCGTACTACGGGGTTTTTTCCCCGGTGCGGGGCGAGTATGTTGATCTGGTGCTGAAAGCCCCCATGCCCAAAGCCTGTGAAGTCAACGGCTCGGCGGTAGATGTAGGTACGGGCACGGGCGTGTTGGCAGCCGTGCTGGCTCAACGCTGGTTGAGCAATATTGTGGCCACCGACAACGACCCGCGCGCGCTGGAATGTGCGCAATTCAATGTCCAGAATTTGGGCATGGGCAAGCAGGTGAAAGTGGTGCAGGCCGATTTGTTTCCCGACAGCAAAGCCGATTTGATTGTGTGCAACCCACCCTGGTTGCCGGGCAAGCCCACTTCACCGATTGAACGCGCCATTTACGATGAAAACAGCGGCATGCTGAAAGCGTACCTGGCTGGCTTGGCCGCGTATTTGAATGCAGGCGGAGAAGGGTGGTTGATTTTGTCTGATTTGGCAGAACACCTGAAACTACGCACGCGCGAAGAATTGTTGGGTTGGATTGAACTGGCAGGTTTGAAGGTGCTAGGTAGGCTGGATGCTAAGCCCAAGCATGGCAAGGCTTTTGATGCCAGCGATGTGCTGTTTGATGCAAGGTGCAAGGAAGTGACCAGCTTGTGGCGACTTGCTGCTGCGTGATTGCTTAATGCCCACGCTGCTGATTGGCGATGAGCCATTGATTCGCCGGCGTTGATGCCACAGCCAACTCGGCAGTGGGTTTGCCTGTTCCGCACATTCAAGAAAACCGCCCCTTGTGAATTCATTCGCAGCGTTTGGCGAATAGCCAACACCGAGACTCGGCCATGTTTTTTGCCGTATATGGACGCCTCCGATTGCGCAATGGTCTTGTTGGTATTTTTGGCTTGACTCGAATCAAGGATGCAGCCGTATATTCGGACCTTTATTGCGGCCCTTTTCTAGCCGCTGTCC